>CAZBDA010000009.1:67918-72622 GCA_964490445.1 uncultured Rickettsiales bacterium
ATAGGGCGGCGGCGACGGCGGCGACGAGCAATAGGACCGCCAGGATGCTGCCTCGCCTGGCGGCAATTGCTGCCCGCTGTCCCGTGGTCGCCACGACGGTCTGTGTGATGGGTATCAGCGGTTCTGTTGCCGAGCCAGGTTGCAGGTCGATCTTCGGCAGTTGCATTCCTGATGTGACGGGCCCCCGGCCAGACAGCACCAGTCGGCTGTCTTCGTCGAGGCAGTCCTGCTCTAGCAGGTCGTTCAGCGCCTCGAAGACCTGGTCGCAGTCTGTGTAACGCTTGCTGCGGTCTTCCTCGACCAGCCTGTGTACCACCTCGACCAGCGGCGCCGGCACGTCGCGTTCGGCCAGCTGGTCGACCTGCTCGGTGGTCAGACGCCAGCCACGCTCGCCGCGGGGCCGCGCGCTGGGGCCTGCGAGCATCTCCCACAGCACGATTCCGAGGGCGTAGATGTCGGTCTGTGCATTGAGGTCCTGGGCTCCGGACAACTGCTCGGGAGCCATGTAGACCGGTGTGCCGAGGGCCACCCCGGTGCGAGTGACGCGATCTGTGTCGATGAGGCTGGCGATCCCGAAGTCCAGGATCTTCACCAGCCGTTCCGAGGTGATCATGATGTTGCCCGGCTTCAGGTCACGATGCAGGCAGTCTTGCTGGTGGGCATGGCGCATGCCGTCGAGGATCTGCCGGAACAGACCCAGGGCGAGACTTAGCGGCATTGGCTGCTCGGAGAACCCTGTCATCAGGTCGCGTAGCGTCGCTCCTTCGACCAGTTCGGTGACAAGGGCGCAATCGCCGTCGACATCCACGTAGTCGAAGATCTGCACGATGTTCGGGTGGTTGAGCCGGGACAGCGCCTGTGCCTCGACCTTCAGACGGGCCCGAAGGTCGTCGTCGAGTGCGAGGTGTGGATGCAACTTCTTGATGGCGGCATCCATACCGATGCCCGAGACGTGCTCGCCGCGGTACACGGTCGCCATCCCGCCGCCGCCGAGCACACCCTTGATCTCGAACTGGCCTATCTGCTTAGTCACAACCGTTTCAGTCTAGCGGAGCCAGCGGGTGTCGTACGGCTTGCTCTTGTCGGCATCGTGGAGACGACCGAATCTGCTCGGGCAGTGCTGAGCCCTGAAACGGTATCGCGGGCAGTCAGCGTCGTCGTCGGCCACGTGCTGCGAGGAAGACGAGCAGCAGCGCCGCCCAGGCGCTGCGAGCCGTGCCGTCGCCAGCCCGCAGGCTCGTCGAGCAACTGCAATTGATCGACCAGTTTCCGTCGTCCTGGCGGTTGGCGGTGCTGTCGTCGATGGGGTCGAGCACATTGATGATGCCGTCGCCGTCGTCGTCGCCGAGCCCGTCCTCGCCGTCGGGGATGCCGTCGCCGTCGCTGTCCGCGTCGGTCGGGTCGGATCCGGCCTCCACCTCGTCGCCGTCGTCCATGCCGTCGCCGTCAGTGTCTGGTAGCCGTGGGTCGGTACCGATCTGGTGTACTTCCTCGCCGTCCGCCAGGCCATCACCGTCGCTGTCCGCATCCATGGGGTCGGTGCCGGTGTCGGTGACTTCGACTCCGTCGTCGAGGCCGTCATCGTCGCTGTCCGCGTCGAAGGGGTCCGTTGCGCCCGAGGCCTCGTGGCTGTCGGACAGGCCGTCGCCGTCGCTGTCCAGGTCGAGGTAGTTGGGGATGCCGTCGCCGTCGACGTCGTCGTTGCCGGGGTCACCATCGCCGTCGCTGTCTTCGTCTGCGGTGTCGATTCCGTCTCCGTCATCGTCGCCATCGAGGTAGTCGGGGGTGCCGTCGCCGTCGCTGTCGGTGGGTGCCAGAGGGTCGCCGATCTCGGCATCCGTATTGACCCCATCGCCGTCGTCGTCAGGGTCGAGCGGATTGACGACTCCGTCGCCGTCCGTATCGGTGTTGTCGGGCTCCAGCGCGTCGAGCATTCCGTCGCCATCGCTGTCGGTCGGTGCGCTGAGGTCGCCGAGTTCGGTCAGGTCGTCGATCCCGTCGCCGTCGCTGTCCGGTGAGGTGGAGTCCGTGCCGAGTTCGAACTCGGTCGGGTCCGGGACGCCGTCGCCGTCGCTGTCGAGTTCGGCGCAGACCGAGCCTTCAGTGGGGGAGACCAGGGTGTAGACAATGTCGCGCTGAGAGAAGTTGTAGAACGAGAAGTAGCCGGTCGGGAAGACACCTCGCTCGCTGAACTCGAGCAATCCGTCGACGTAGATGTCGAAGCCATTGACCGAGTAGTCCAGTCGTACCAGGTAGGTCTGCTGGTCGTTCCAGCCGGTTTCGCCCAGGGTCATGGCCCGCGACACTTCGACGACGTCGCCGCCGTGGTCCCAGAGGTCATAGCTGGTGACCGGCCCCGTCACCCGACTGTAGGCGAGTCCCGCGCTTCGATGATGTCCGTCCCAGGTCTGCGTCCCCTGTTTCCAGTCGAACAGCAGCCAGTCGGCGGTCGCGGAGACGTTCTCAGCAGACTCGTAGGCGATGGCCCAACCGATCAGGTCGTCGTCGCCGCCCAGCTCCTCGACCCTCAACTCGAAGGTCACCGACACACCCGAGAGCGGCAGCGTCGAGACGTACACCGCCGGGTGGGCGTTGCGACCCTGGGTGACCGTCAGCAGATCGGGTGAGAGGCTCCACTCCGGCTGTACATGCACGCTGGAACTGGGGTCTTCGTGGAGCACCTCGTCGAAGTCCAGCGCAAAGGTCGCAGCCGCGCACTCCCAGCCGGGCTCGACCTCGCAGTTGGCGGCACAGCCGTCGCCGGCCACCAGGTTGAGGTCGTCGCAGGTTTCCGGGGGGTCGACTGCGCCATCGCCGCACACCTGTGCAAGCACTGTTGATGGCGCTAGCAGCACGGCGAGCAGAACGAGGGGCGAGCAGCGCATGGGGAACTCTACTTTCGGATGTTGGTGTGCGGGCCGGGGAGGCTCGTCAGCAGCTGCGGCCGGTCAATTCATCGATGAGTTCTTCGAGCCTCTGCAGCAATTGCAGCAGCGAGTGCATCAGCACCGATGTGTTGAATATCGGTGCATTGTTAAGCCAATCCTGGATCGGCTGGTTGACGCAGGAAGAGCCGAGCTCGCCGAGACGCTCATCAGGTCTGAGGACCTCCAGGTCCAACTCCAACTCGTGGTCACTCTGCTGGTTGGAGCGACTGCAATTGGTGTAGCTGAGCCCGCTCGGGACGGGCATCTCGTAGTGCAAGGGATCATGAGTTGCCGTGCTCTGGTGGTCGGTTCCGTCGTCCGATTGCTGGTGGGCCGGGCTGGGGCCCTGCTCGCGCAAGGGGCCATAGGTCGCGAGGATTCCGTGATTTACGTCGTCGCCGACCTGCTGCTGGTTCGACGTGCAGTGCTCTTGTGGCTGCTCCGCTTCCTGTTCCAGGGCGGCCAACGGTTCGCCCTGTGGGCTACATGCAGCGAGGCCCAGTACCAGCAGGAGGGATGAGCCCCAGCTTGCGAATCGGCCCGAGAACCGGTGCTTGTAGTAGATCATGGGTGACTCCGATCACCCACACTATTGCAGGCCGGAGAGGGTGCATCCAGCCGTTCTTGCAGGGCTCCCGACCTCTGCAGCCGCTACTTCACCGAACGGCTGACTCTCACGGCAGGCTGACCAGGTCGATCCAGCCACTGCTGGTGATGATGTTGTGAGTCGCGACCGTTCCCCAGTCACCCACCTCCAACCAGGTCCAGCCCAGGTCTTCTGAGCGAAGCACCGGGCCCTTGACGCTGACGGCATAGAGCACAGCTCCGGCATTGGCGAGTGTTCCGACCGCGCGGGGATCGAGCCAATCTCCGCGCATCCCGAAGGTGAGACCGGAGTCGGTCGATGCGCAGAAGGTGGCCTCAGGGTTGCCGACTGCAATGACTGCTCCGGTGGCATCCACCTCGAGGTTTGCGGCGCCGCCGGAGCCGGAAGAGTCGTATGAACCGACCGAGGCAAGCACGCTGCTGCTGCCATCGTAGTGGTACACGGTGGCGCCCTGGTAGGGGCTGTTGCCTATGTAGACTTCGCCCAGGGGGGTGGCTGCGAGGTCGCTGTCCATTCCGGTCTGCATGGGCCAGGTGGCGACGAGGGCCCAGCTCGCACCATCGTCGGTGCTCTCGTAGAGATGGCCGTCGCGACTGGCATGGGTGGAGATGGCGAACAGTCCCGTTGCCGCCGCATCAAGGGCGACGTTGTGGGCAGGAGAGCCTGAGGGGATCCCATCACTACCCCAGGGTCCGGCCGGCCCGGCGCTCCACGAGGCGCCGCCATCCTGGCTCACCCAGGTGTCGCCGTGGGTAGTGGTCGCCAGCACACCGCCGTCGGCGCGGTTCACCAGCGCGACCTTCGCGGGTGCGGCAAACGGTGCTGTACCCGCGAGGTTCCAGGTGACGCCAGCATCCGCTGTGCTGTAGACGCTGCCGTCATAGCCATCGAGCAGCATCAGGTCGGTCACGCCGCAGACTGAGGTCGGATCCAGCAGGCCGTCGCAGTTGTTGTCGAGCCCGTCGCAGACTTCGACCGCCGCGGGGTTCACTGCTGCATCGTTGTCGTCACAGTCCAGGCTCGCCGAGAAGCCGTCTGCGTCGTTGTCGACAACCGGTTGGGGGGCTGTGTCGTCATCACCGGCTGTGTCGTCATCACCGGCTGTGTCGTCATCACCGGCTGTGTCGTCATCGCCGGCTGTGTCGTCATCGCCGGCTGTGTCGTCATCGC
>CAZBDA010000010.1:0-72249 GCA_964490445.1 uncultured Rickettsiales bacterium
GGGCGGTGCGGCCGTCCCACCACCCCGGCCGGCGGGGGGGGGGGGGGGGGTTTGGGGCCCCCCCCCACGGCGCGCATAGGACTTAACCGGAAGACAGAGCATAGGCAGTCGCTACGGCTAGAGCTCGGCAGTTGCCACGGAGGCTGCCTCGATCAGGTGAGTGAGCTCGGAGAGCAGGGTCTTTCGAGCCTTGTTCCGAGTTTCATAGGCCTTGAGTGTACGCAACTCTGCGCCATTGAGGTCGTTCAGGAAGGGCAGGATCTTCTTAATCGACAGTTGGTCAAACTCTGCTACCGGAAGGGTCGCAGCGTGACCTGCTCGTAGCGCTATGAGGGCCTCGTCGAGGGCGTCTGTGCCCCGCTTGAGGAACGACGCGCGTGGACCGAGGGTGTCGCCGGCCCAGGAAAGCAGGTCTCGGGCACTCTCGAGAGTGTTTGCTTCGAGGTTGCGCAGAGTGCCCTTGCCGTTGTGGAGGGCAGTCTCCCCCTGCTTGACGAGGGCCTTGTGCCGTTCCTGCAGGTCGTCCAACTGGTCTGATCGCCAGGTTGAGATCTGTTCTCGAGTGGTTTCGATGCGGTCGATGATTACTTGTTGCATTTCTTGAATGTCTCCAGTGTTGGTTACTCGTCACAAAACTGAATGATGGTTCAGTTTCGGCAAGAACGTAGGTAGCCCCCACGGGGTGTCAAGCGGATTTCAGGAACAAAGTTCCAATGAGATTTCAGTCGGACCTGTGGTCATGGATTGCTGGCCTCTTCGGGGCGTAGACGCCACAACACAAGGAGCGCAAAGACAAGGCCCAGGACGGCGCCGACGGGCAGGAAACCGAGTACCCAGTACCAGAGCAGGCCGGTGGCACCATCGCGCTGAATGACGTCGAGGCTGACTTCCGACAGGCGACCGTGGATCATCAGGTGGCCGCACTGGATGGAGAAGAACGCGAGGAAGGGGGCAATCATCGGCAGCGACACGTTGGACCCGAGCCAGACCACCAGCTTGTTGAGTCGAAACAGGAAGGCGACCAGCAGGCAGAGAATGACGTGAAAACCGTAGAATGGTGACGTGCCGATGAGTACGCCGACGAACACCGCTACCGCCATCCGAGCAGGCGTGGAGTGCTCCTGCTTCAGCGCCCACCAGACTCGTACCAGCGTCCTGCGGCTGCCCATGAAGTCCCACGACAACTCGGGCTCCGGCGCCCTCGCTAATGCCCCCTTGAGGCCGTCGAGTTCTTCCCGAAATCGTGAAATCAGTGCCTTGGCGTACCTGGTGATCACAGATGTTCCCTGGCGGTAAGTGCAGCGTCGCCACTCCGGGTCCGTAGCGAATTTCGCATGTTGCAATGTAGCAAAGGGCAAGGTAGCAAGTTGTCCCTTCCCGCACTCGAATCCAGAGGATGTTCATGGGCTACATACATGCCGGCCGAATCACCGCACAGGTACTCAAGAATGAGGGGGTATCACACCTTTTCACGTTGTGCGGCGGGCATATCCAGTCGATCTATGATGGTTGTCTCGATCTGGGGATCCGGGTCGTGGACTTCCGACACGAACAGGCCGCTGCACACGCCGCTGAGGGCTGGGCCCGCGCTACCGGCGAGGTGGGCGTGGCGGCTGTTACTGCGGGGCCCGGAGTGACCGATGCGGTCACTGCCGTGGCGAATGCGCAGCGTAGCGGCGTTCCCATGGTGCTTATCGGCGGACAGGGCCCCCGCGTACTCTCGGAGATGGGCTCCCTCCAGGAGATGGATCACGTCTCGCTGATGCGCTCGATCACCAAGTGGAGCGTCACAGTCCCCGAGTCGCGGAGAATTCCCGACTACCTCTCGACGGCATTTCGAAAGGCTCGTACGGGACTGCCTGGCCCGGTGTTTGTCGAGATGCCGCTCGATGTCCTCATGGACTTCGTGGACGAGGACACGGTCAGCTACCCCTGCGACTACCTGACGACTGCTGGAACCGGTGGTGACCCTGCGTTCGTCGAGCGCGCTACCCAGTTGCTCGCGCGCGCTGAGCGACCGGTCGCGATCGTCGGTTCCCAATTGTGGTTCTCGAATCGCAAGGGCTTGTTTGCGGAGTGGCGCGCCGCCTTCAAGGTGCCGAGCTTCGTGAACGGAATGGCCCGTGGAGCGATGCGTCCTGGCGACCCACACGGCTTTAAGCTGTGCCGCAGCAAGGCGTTGGCCCAGGCCGATGTGGTCATCGTGTTCGGTACCCCGCTGGACTTCCGCATCGGTTATGGCCGCGCGCCCAAGGTGCGGGAAGACAGCAAGTTCATCCAGGTTGACCTGGATGCGCAGGAGCTGGGGCGTAATCGCCCCTGCGAGGTGGGCATCGTTGGTGACACCGGCCTCGTGATGGCTGGAATGCTCGATGCTCTCAAAGAGTCCGGGCTCTCGTTGGCTGATCGAGCTGAGTGGCTCGGGGAGGTTGCACAACTCGAAGCCGGCATGCGGCAACGTATCGAAGAGGAAGCCGCCAGTGATGACGTGCCGGTCAACCCGCTGCGGCTTTGCTCGGAGCTGGCTGCCGTACTCGACGACAAGGCCGTGATTGTTGGCGATGGCGGGGATGTGGTCGGTACTGGCGCGAAGATTCTCGAGGTGGGGGGACTAGGGCAGTGGATGGACCCTGGACCCCTCGGCACTCTCGGTGTTGGCCCATCGTTCGCGATGGCCGCCAAGTTGGCCGACCCCGATCGGGACGTGGTGATCTTGTATGGCGACGGCTCCTTCGGTCTCAACGGCATGGAATTCGAAGCCTGTGCGCGCCAGAAGATCGGCATCGTCGGAGTCATCGGCAACGATGCGGCCTGGATGCAGATCCTGCGTGGCCAGAAGGCGATCTACGGAGAGCAGCGCATGGTTGCAACGCAGTTGAACTACACCCGCTATGACCAGATGGTCGAGAGCCTCGGTGGTCGCGGTTTCTGGGTCGAGGAACCGGACGGGCTCGAGAGCGCCTTGCGCGAGGCGCTGCAGTGTGGCCGCGAGGGGGTACCTGCCCTGGTCAACGTGAAGATGGGCGCAAGCGCTTTCCGCAAAGACGCGCTGTCCGTCTAGTCGGCTAGTAACTCGAGGCGGCTGCCTGGACGCCGGCAAGCACCAGGAACTCAGCACGTCGGTTGGGAGCCTCTGAGCCACGGTCGCCCTCGGCGACGATGGGGCGCTCCTCGCCGAACGAGATCACCTTGAGCTGGGCCTCAGGCACACCGTAGGAATTCAGGTAGCGATAGACGCTGTCGGCGCGACGCTGCCCGAGTGCCAGGTTGTAGATAGAGCTTCCCCAGTGGTCGGAGTGCCCCTCGATCTGGACGCTCACATCAGGATGCCGCATGAGGACCTCGGCATTGGCAGAGAGCACTTCCCGTGTGGGGTCACTGAGGTCGGCGGAGTTGAACTCGAAGTTCACGCGGTAGAAGTTGGCGCGTAGAGTTTCGAGCTCTTCTTCGGTGATGGGCGTGGGCGCCTCGTGGGCCTGCTCGCTCGTGGCGGCGTCGCTTGCGGCGATGGCACCACTATTCGTGCCGGCCGTCGCGGTCTTGTCTTTCATGCAGGCGCTGCTGAGCAGCATTACCGTGGCCAGGAGGAGAAGGGGGAGCAGTGCGGAGAGACGAGACATCATGAAAACCACCTGGAACTTGAGTGCAACAGCTAGAACAACCCTGGTTTTATGACGAAGTCGATCGCGGGGCAAGAACTCTTATGGAGAAAAGCGCCAAATAATGGCGCAACTTTGTTCTCATCAATCCACTCCCAGTTCCTGTTTAGGGATTTCAGGACATCTTCGTTGTGGGAAATTCTTGCTACTTCGGGGCCTCTCGGTCGTCGCGCACCATGTTCTGCAGGATGCCGATGCCCTCGACCTCGACCTCGACCAGGTCCCCGTCGAGCAGCCTGCTGACCCCAGCGGGAGTGCCGGTCGCGATGACGTCACCGGGATAGAGCGTCATGATCCGCGAGATCGTCGCGACCAGGGTGGGGACCCCGAACACCATCTGCGAGGTGCGTCCCTGCTGGCGGATTGCTCCGTTGACGCGGCAGGTCACTGCCAGGTCGGAGGGGTCGAGGGCTGTCTCGAGCCAGGGGCCGAGCGGACAGAACGTGTCGAAGCCCTTGCCGCGGGCGAACTGCCCGTCGCGTTTTTGTAGGTCTCGGGCGGTTACATCGTTGAGGGCGATGTAGCCGGCGACCACCGAAGCGAACTTCGCGGCCGGGACGTGTCGGCAGGGACTTCCGATCACCACGCCGAGTTCGGCCTCGTGTTCCACCTGCTGGGAGTCAGGCGGCAGCAGGATGCGCTCGCCGGGCCCCACTACGCAGCTGGGGGCCTTCAGGAAGATCAGGGGACGATCGGGGACCTCGTGATCCAACTCCGCCGCGTGGGCATGGTAGTTGCGGCCGATAGCCACGACCTTGGATGGGCGGAGAGGAACGCACAGGTTGGCGGGCGAGAGCAGGACCTCCTCGTCCAGTTCAGCATCGTCGATGCCGGGCAGGGAATAGCCACCTGGAGGCAAAGCTCGGCTGCCATCGTCACTGATACGGGCGACTCGGATCCCGGTTCCTGTACGGATCCTTGCCAGGCGCATTGCTTCCTCGGGTGGCTTCGTTAACTGCGCTGCTCGGCTGGCTGGCCCGCTCCTGGCTAAGGCCGCGGCCCCTCGCAGTAGCGTGTTGCGGACCATCCGCCGGGCCCGCCGTCATAGTCTTCACCTACCGGGCACCAGTCCGGCGGAACGATCAGGACGCGCCGTTCGACGCTGCCCTGGTAGTCGAGGTGGCTGAGGCTGACCTCGGCTTCCCCGCCGTCGGCTCCCGAGCGGAACGTGCCGTCGGAGCCAATGCTCGGCGGGTCGTCTTCGGGATTGTGGTCTGAGGGATAACTGGGCGGGTTGGCAGCCACCGGACCGGTCGCTTCCCAATTGGAGAAGGAGACCTCCAGGTCACCGAAGCTGATGTCACCGATACGCTCGTCGTCGACGTCCCCGCCGTTGTTGAGGCCGTTGGGGCCTGGCAGGTACAGGCCCGGGTTCATCTTCCAGGAGTTGACGCCGTCGCCCTGAATGCCACCACCCGTCACTCGCAGCCAGATGTCGCGCATCAGGTCGAGACGCTCGGTCATGTTGTTGAACTGGTCGTGTTCATAGCCGATGAACACTGCATCCAGTGTCTCGCCGACCGCGACGACGTTCAGCGCAATGGTACCGAAGGTCTCCGGTGGTTCGCTGGCCAGGCCCGATGCGAGTACTTCGAAGGTGAAGGTGCCGAGGTACTCGGGGGTGCCGGTGATCCGACCGGCTTCGTCCAGGCTCAAGCCCGGCGGGACCTCACCGCCAACCTCGGTAAAGGAGACGGGGCCGTCATAGTCCTCGAGGTAGATCTGGCCAGTGTAGGCCTCGCCGAAGCGGGCGTCTGTCAGGTTGGAGAAGTCGAACTCGGGAGGCTCCCCCGGAGGGCAGCCGGCCAGGGTCACTGCCAGAATGCCCGCCAGCATCGCTCGGAGAAACCAGGGGAGGGGGCGCGGAGTGATGGGGCCTGCGGTCATTGCGAACTCCGGGCTGAGGGCGAGCATGGCTGCGAACGGGCGTGCGGACGGTGTGCCTTCCTGGTGCGCGTAGCGAACGATAGCACGGCCCCGCCGCCGGCCGAGGGCTCTTCCTGGGCCCGGGTCTCGAAGTCTTGCAGTGCGGGCTACAGCACCAGCGTTGCGACCAGATCGAGCAGCGTGCGAACGCCAAAATGAAAGCCATCGACAGGAATGCGCTCGTTGTGTCCGTGGAACATGCTCGAGAAGCTCATGTCGGGCTCCAGTTGCACGGGAGAGAAACCCCAGCACCGGGTTCCCAACTGTGAATAAGCCTTCGCGTCGGTGAAGCCCGGAATCAGCATCGGAACGACAATCCCGCCCGGGGCCTGGCGCTCCATGACTGCCCTGATCTGTTCGGCGATGGGGTCATCGGCGTCGGTGACCGTGGCATCGGCGGCACTGTCGATGGTGATCTCGAAGCCGGGCCCGATGATGGCTGCGACCTCGCGAACGAGATCGTCGGCACTCTGGCCGGGCAGGGTGCGGCCATCAATCTGCACCACTGCCTCGCTGGGGACCTGGTTGATCTTGAGGCCTGCTCGCAGAATGGTCGGATTGGCCGTGTTGTGAAGGAGTGCGTCGATACTCGCGGCAAAGCCCGGGTCGGGCATCAGGTGGTCGAGAATGAAGTCCGCCGTGGATGAACGTAGCAGGCCGCGAAGGATCGACGAGTTGGGGAAGGGCTGGTGATCTGCAAGCTTCTCGATGAAACGCTTTGCCGTCTCGGTGCGGTGGTGCGGCAGTCTTTGCTCGTCCAGTCGCCGCACTGCTTGCGCGATGTGGGCGATGGGGTTGTCGGGGTTGGGTAGGGAGCCGTGGCCGGGGGTTCCCCTGGCGCGCAGCGTCAGGCGAACGAAGCCCTTCTCCGCCACCTGCACAGGGTAGAAACACTGCTCCCCGACGTGCAGGGAGAAACCGCCGATCTCAGAGATTGCGTACTCGGCCCGCACCAGTTCAGGGTGTTCGCGAACCAGCCAGAGTGAGCCCAGTTCGCAGCCTTCCTCTTCGTCAGCTACTCCGGCGAAGATCAGGTCGCGCTTGAGGCTGCAGCCATGACGCTTCAGCAGAAGCATCACCATCGCTTCCATCGCCGCCATATTCTTCATGTCTATGGCGCCACGTCCCCAGATGCAGCCGTCGTGGATTTCTGCGGCGAAGGGCGGATGCTCCCAGTGCTCTTCTTCTGCAGGCACCACGTCGAGGTGGGCCGAGAGCAGGATGGGGTCTCCACCGGTTCCGTCGCCCTTGATGCGGGTGATGATGTTGCCCCGCTTCGGAGCCGATTCGAGCAGCGTCGAGTTCAGCCCCTCGCGAGCAAAGCACTCTTCCAGGTACCGTGCCGCCTCGATCTCGTTGCCGGGGTGCTCGGGGGAGTTGCTGGTGTCGATTCGCAGCAGGTCACGGAACAGCTCGGTCGCTTCGGCAAACACCGATGGCCAGTCGATTGACTCGAGGAAGGGCTGTGCCGCGGACATCGAAGGGATTGTACGGGCCCCGAAGGATTGTACAATCTCCCCCGCTTGACCCCACGAAGCCCGGTTATTAAATGGTTGAACCAATCTGATCTGTGAGGCGGTTCCCCGTGAGACCGAAGGCGCGTCCATCTGCACTGTCCAGGATCAGCCGGCGTACGGTCCTGCGTCGGGCCGGCATCGCAGCCGTCGCCGCGGGAGGCGCCTCGGCGCTGGTCATAGGTATTGGTCACGGTGGTCGCTACGCCGAAATCGAACCTGCTTGCGAGCTGCTCTACCTGCGCCGTCGCGAGTACACAATCGTCGCTGCGTTGGCCAACACGATGTTCCCGCCGGGCAACGCCATCGGGTTGAGCGGTACCGACGCGCGGGTTCCCGAGTACATCGACCGCTGGCTCGAGGGCCAGGGTGAGGCCAAGGCTGGTGAGTTCCGCATGATGATGATGCTGTTCGAGCACGGCACGACGGCCTTTGGTCTGCGTGTGCGGAGGTTCACCAGGCTTGGTGCTGTGGCGCGTGAGCGCTACCTTCGCCGCTGGGAGACGACTCGCCTGTACTCGCGCAGGATGTTGGCCATGGCGCTGAAGAGCGCGCTGGGAATTGCCTATTTCGCTCACCCCGAAGTGCGAGAGCGCATCGGCCTGCGTCACATGTGCGCTACGGCGGCGGACGCCCGCCCCCGTGAGGAGTGGCTGTGATCCTCTCCAGCACCGAGGTGCACAAGGAACTGCTCGAGTGTGACGTGTGCATTGTCGGATCGGGTGCCGGCGGTGCTGCGGCGGCCTGGAAGCTGAGCCAGAAAGGCCTGCGGGTCATCTGCCTCGAAGTCGGCGGTCACTTCACGGAGAAGGACTTCAGCCAGGACCTCGGTGTCGCCAGTCGGCAACTGTATGTCGAGGATGGCCAGCGTCTGATGACTGGCAACCTGTTCATCCCGGTGGCGGGAGGGGAGTGCCTGGGCGGTTCCACGGTGGTGAACTCCGGGATCTGCTTTCGCATCCCGCGCTGGCGATTCGAGGAGTGGCGCGACCAGTGGGGCCTGGACTTTGCGTACGACGACTTGTTGCCCTACCTGGTGAAGACCGAGGAAATCATCAAGGTCACCGACTCCAGCGCTGCAGTCTACGGTGGCAACAACGCGGCCTGCATCCAGGGGCTGGAACAACTGGGTTGGTCTGGCGGGCCGATGCCGCGCAATGCGCCGGCCTGTGTTGGCTGCGGCGCCTGCAATACCGGCTGTCCTACTGGTGCCAAGTTGTCGGTGGCGCGCACCTTCATTCCCGAGTCCCTGGAGATGGGTGCCCGGTTCATTACCGGAGCGCGGGCCGAGCGGGCCTACCTCTCGGGCACTCGGATCACCGGGGTGCAGGCAACCTTGCTCGATCCCGCGACTGCCGAGCCTATCGGCAGCCTGCGGGTCAATGCGAAGGCCGTGGTCCTGGCGGCCAGCGCCATCCAGAGTCCCGGCTTTCTGCTCTACAACGAACTGGGCAATGAGCATGTCGGGCAACATCTGAAGGTGCACCCAGCCAGCGGTACCATCGGCGTGAGCGACCGCGAGATCAGGGGCTGGCAGGGCATCCCCCAGGGCTTCTATTGCGATGAGTTTCTGCGTGAAGAGCGCATGATGTTGGAGAGTTGGTGGGCGACTCCCGAGGTGTTCTTCGTCAACTTCCCCTTCGGAGAGGAGGGGGCTCGCAGGATGATGAACTATTCGCGCATGACCGCGCTGGGCGGCATGATTGCCGACATCAGCGAGGGCACGATCCAGCCCCGCGGTCTGCCGGGCAAGGTGCGCATCAACTACGACCTGGTCGATGCCGATCGTATTCGCCTTCTCAAGGTCATCGAGCGTGCCGCCGAGTTGCTCTTTGCTGCAGGCATGGATGAGGTCTACGCGGGCGTCCGGGCGATGCCACCCTTGCAGTCGGTAGAGCAGGCGCGCGAGTTGCTGTCACCGGACCGAATCAAGGCGAAGCAGCTGATGTCCATTTACTCGAGCCACCCGCAAGGTTCGGTGCGCATGGGCGGTGATTCCAAGCGTTCGGCTGTGGACTGCAGCGGTGCCCTGTACGGCCACGATGGCCTGTACGTGATGGATGGTTCCATCTTCCCTGACGTCCTGGGTGTGAATCCCCAGGTAACGATTATGTCCCTGAGTATGATGCTCGCCGATCGACTGGCAGACCGCCTCTCGTAGCGCTCCTGGGAGTCTCATGACGACAGCCCCGCCCCTGATCGAGGATGGCTGCATCCGCGCCATCAATCCGCGTACTCTCGAAGTACTCGACAGCTTCCCGATGGCTCCCGTGGACTCGCTGCCAGCCGTCGTCGGTCGCTGCCGAGAGGCCCAGGCTCTCTGGGCGGCGCTGCCGGTGAAGCAGCGTGCCTCGGTGCTCAAGGGGGTGCTGAGCCGCACCGTCGAGCGCGCAGACATGCTCGCGGACGTAGTTCGACGCGATCACGGCAAGTCGACTGCCGAGGCCTACTTTTCCGAGGTGCTCGGCGTCGCTGAGGTGCTTCGCACCCATCTCAAGTACGACCGACGCTGGTTGAAGTCCTCTCGGGTCTCCCTGGATCCGCTCAGCTATCCAGGCAAGAGCGCCCGGGTCGAGTGGCGGCCGCGAGGCCTTGTTGGAGTCATTACGCCCTGGAACTACCCGCTGGCTCTGCCGATGCGCACCATCGTGCCGGCACTGGTTGCCGGCAACGGAGTTCTGTTCAAGCCGTCCGAACACAGCCTGTTATGCGGCCGAGAAATTGCTGGCCTGTTCGAGGGACTGGTGCCGGACGGTTTGCTGCAACTGTTGGTGGGAGACGGTGCCCTCGGAGCGGCGTTGGCCTCCTCGGCGCAAGTCGATGCCATCGTGTTTACCGGCTCCGTCGCCACCGGTCGTAGGGTCGCTGCAGCCGCGGCGCAGAATCTCGTGCCGGTCTCTTTGGAACTGGGTGGGAAGGACGCGGCCATCGTCTGCGCTGACGCAGATCTTGATCGGGCTGCCTCTGGGATTGTATGGGGTGCCTTCCACAACAGCGGTCAGAACTGCGCCGCCATCGAACGTCTGTACGTCGAGGACGTGGTCTACGATGAATTCCTCGACAAGCTGGTCGCCGAGACCCGCGCCTTGCGCACCGAGGGCGACCCGCACCTGTGCGAAGTGGGCCCTCTGTGCAACCAGAGCCAGTTCGACCTGGTCAATCGTCACCTGGAGGACGCGCTCGCACGCGGTGGCCGAGTTCTGTGTGGCGGCAGTTCGGGCGGTGCGGGATGGGGGATTGAGCCGACCATCCTGGTCGACGTCCCCGACGACTCGCTGATCTGGAACCAGGAGACCTTCGGGCCCTTGCTGCCGGTGGCGCGGATACACTCGGTGTACGAGGCCGTAGAGGCCTGCAATGCCTCTCCTTTTGGGCTGAGCGCATCCGTGTGGGGTCGGGACTGCGGCCGTGCCGAGGCCGTCGCTCGCAGTTGTGAGGTTGGCATGTCCATGGTGAATAACCACAGCTTCATGGGCTCGGTTCCCAACTCGCCTTGGGTCGGCACTGGCGACAGTGGCTACGGAGTGACCGGCTCGGAGTTGGCCATGAAGTTCCTGGCGCGGCCGCAACTGGTCGTCGTGGATAAGAGCAAGGTCAAGGACATCTGGTGGTACCCGCTCAACGAGACGGCCCTGGCCATGGCGCGCACTGTGGTGCAGACGCTCGTGGCACCACTGGGTCGACGGCTATCTCTTACACTGCGCTTGTTGGGGCTGTTGGCGAAGCGCTGGGGCTAAGCCCGCTCAGTTCACGGTGAACTTTTCGGTGTGAATCACCTTGCCGTTGGGTGCCAGCACCTCGACCCGCCAGCTGCCCTTGCCGAAGGCTGGAACCACCGACCATGTGCGCCAGTGTGGTGACTTGACGGACAGCTTGATCGAAGCGATGACCTCTTCGCCGCGGTACCACTTGTGACGTACGTGAGTCGCATGCCCATCGGGGTTGAGAATGGTGCTGAAAAGGTAGATCCGGGTGCCATCAGCGAAGGTGTCTGAGACGCCGATTGGCTTGCGGTTCTCGATCTTGGTGGCGAGCGCTGCAGGGCCGACGCTCAGGTTGTTGGTCTTTTCGACGGCGGGTGCTGCTGATGTCGGCTTTGGCTTGGCGGCAGGGGCTGTCGGCTTAGCCGCGGGGCTGGGCGAGGCGGGAGTGGACGAGCTCGTCGCGGGCGCTGCAGCTGCGCCAGTGGCTGCGGGCGCAGGCACTTTCGGCGGAGCCGCCGGTGTTGGCTTCGGTGCTGCCGTGGGAGGGGTGTACTCTGCGACCAGTTGATCATTGGCAGCGGTAGGACCGTCTGCGGCCGGTTCGATCGCTGCAGGCACCGGGGTGGTACTTTCTACTGCTTGCGGAGTAGCGGCTTCGGGGCTCTCGGGCTGCTGTTTCTTGATGATGTTGGAGACGCTGCCTGGACGCACCCACACTTCGCCCGGGTTGATTGGTTCCTGGGGGAAGGAGGCGAGCAGGTGGTTCGCGTCAGCTCCTTCTATGGGCGGCGGCGTGGGGGGCTCATCCTGGGCGAACTGCAGGTCGTTCGGATCGACCGAGTCGTCGCCGCAAGCAGCCAGCAGTGCAGATGCGAGGAGCAGAGTTTGAAAAGCGTGGCGTAACAGCACTAAGAGGTAGCCCTTCCCACTGGCGGCCTGGGTCCTTTGTTCGTTACAGGATCGGGTTGACCGGTTCTGCAGTCGGCGGCTAGTTTGCCACGCCGACCGGAGCGGGGCACTGCTTGTCTCGCCTTCGGCGTGGAGATAGCCATGTCATACGACGTTTTCGGTCTCGGAAATGCGCTGGTGGATGCACTGGTGGTAACGGATGATCTCGACCTTGTGCGGCGCCACGGACTGCAACGGGGCACGATGCATCTCGTGAATGACGAGCGCTGGCGAGCGGTCTACGGCGAGGTCCCCACCGCGGAGGTGCAATTGCATCCCGGCGGCTCCGGCGCCAATTCTGTGTCCACCGTGGCCCTGCTCGGTGGCAAGAGCACCTTTTGCGGGCTGGTGGGCTCCGACAAGCTCGGTAAGACCTATGCCGATCGCCTGGCCCAGATCATGGGTACCCACCACCTGCGCAGCCGCGACGACATCGCGACGGGCAAGTGTCTGAGCATCATCTCCAGTGAGGATGCCGAGCGCACCATGCTGACGGACCTGGGCGGCGCCATGGAGTTGGGCCCACAGGAACTGCCGGTGGACGCTGTGGAGAAATCGACCTGGCTGCATCTCACCGGCTACCTGTTTACTGGCGGTCAAATGGGTGAGGCAGCGATGCTGGCACTGGACCGCGCGCTCCGCACCGGCACCCGAATCTCGTTCGATGTCGCCGATGCCTTCGTGATTCAGCACTTTCGCGACACCGTCGAGAAGGTGATTCGCGACTACGCCGATGTCGTGTTCATGAACGAAGAGGAGGCCAAGCTGCTGGCCGGAACCGACGCCGCGGATGCGGTCCACAAGGTCGGAGAATGGGTCAATACAGCGGTCGTCAAGCTCGGCAAGCGAGGCAGCATCATCAAGAAGGGCGAGACCATCATCCCCATCGAGGCCGTGAGTGTCCCCACCATTGACACCACGGGTGCCGGAGATGCCTATGCCGGTGGCTTCCTGTATGGACTGGCTCGTGGCTGGCAACTCGAGGCCTGTGGACGCCTGGCATCTGCAGTGGCAGGCCTTACCGTGGCCCAGGTCGGAGGGGTTGTGCGCGACCAGGAACTGCTCTGCGAGGTACTCGCCAGTGTAAAGGCTGCGCCCGCCAGCTGATTGCCAGTCCCCTGGTTTCGTCGGCAGCAGGTAGGGCTTCCCAGGCGCGGCTCTGCTGGGCTTGGGCGCCGGTCATGACAGCCTGAAGCAGAAGCACAGTGGTTGGCCGCACAAGCACGGAAAGCGGCTCGCTGCAAAGGCCCCCAAGTAGAAACGGTCGGCCCCGTCGGGCCGACCGTTTCGAAGTGGTTTCGCAGGCGAACCTGCGAGACGAGACTGCTTTACTCAGCGCTGTCGTCGTCGTCGCCGACAGAGGAGTCGTCGTCATCACCGCCACAGGCGATCATGGTTACGGTAGTAGCAGCGAACATCAGTCCCAGCAAAATTGCGAGCATCTTCTTCATGACAAATTCTCCTTGCGCAAGTTAAGGGGACCACAGATCGGTCCCACCAGCCAAAACAAAGCAACCCCCGTGCCAGATCTCGAGAATTTTCTGGCAATTTTCAGAAAAGGGCTTAGCGCCAGCTGGCGAGCAGCGCGAGAAGCTTGTCGGGATCCTGGCTTCCAGGTGCAAGAATCGCATCAATGCGCTGCCCTCGACGGATCAGGGTGACCCGGGGGAGGCGCTCTCTGAGTAGCCTGGCGATGTGCCCTGCCTCTTCGGGATCCGACCACTGTGAGCACCAGACCACAATGAGAGAACCGGGCACGGCGCTGCCCGGTTTTGTTCCCCGGCGCGAGTAAACCGCGACACGATCGCCCTGCCACCCCCCCCCAAGGATGACATTTTTGTCGCGGTAGCTCGAGTCCCAAAGTCCGGCCGAAACGTCACCAGCGGCTGGATCTCCGACCCCGGTAAAGACAACTCGGCTGAGTAGTCGGCCCAGGCTGCTGTGGTAAGTCAACTCAAAACCGGGCATGAAAGTGCCCGGTTTTGAGAAAGCGGCCTTGACTCCGCCTTGTTCCCAGAGTCGTGGGTCGATGACTTCGGCAGTGGTCCTCGGCGGTCTCTCGTACAGGTTCCTGCAGCCGGGGTCTTCAGGATGGTTGTCCCGGTAGCTGGCGATGAACGTGCTGCCAATGAGGTAGGGGAACAGCAATTGTGCCGCCAGTGCGGGCGGTGTTCCCCTGGGCAGCATCTGTGCGGCCAGGGAGCCATTGAGGCCGAGGTCGGAGAGTTGGCCTGCGTCGGGACCTCCCTCGCTCAAGACGCCACTACTCTCCAGCAGTTCGGCGATCTCGGGCGTTGACGCCAGTAGTTCGTCGAGGTTGACACCACCGCTACTCACCCGGTTCATCACGTCGTTGGCGTGACCCTCGAGGACAGCTTGTATGGCTGCGCCACGGTCCTCGTCCTCGGTGGCATCGGCAAGCCAGTCTTTGAGGTTCCAGACCTGGTCCTGCAAGGCGTGAACGAGCTCATGGCGGACGACCGGTGCCTGGACCATGACAGGAATGTCGCGGACCAGAACCAGTGTTGCGGTGGCCGGGTCGTAGTAGCCCCCAGCCTGGCTGCCGTACAATTTCTCGATCTCCGTGGCGAGGGACGCCTGCGGCTCGAGCAGCCCGAGGGCGCGCCACGCTGCCTCCATGGGCGCCAGGCGTGACGGGGGCAGTTGCTCGGCGATGGCTTTGCGGACGTGGGCGCGGGCCTCTGCTCTGCTGGCCAGTTGCGACCGGATGGCTCGCTTTGCTTTCATGCCGCTGAGCTTCTCCACGACCGGCAACTCCTGCTTTACCAGCGTGTCCGGGCTGAAGCTGCCAGCCGCGGGCTTCGAGAGACCCTGCAGCATGCGCATGAGTTCGTCGACGAGCTCGTCGGACTCCTGCTGAGCGTATGCCGGGGGTGCCCACAGCAGGAAAAGACACGAGACGGCGAGGAGCAATCGCTGAAGGCTGGCTGTGGGCACTGGCTGACTCCAGGGGAAGTGTAGCGTTCGGACGAAGGAGTTGTGCTGCGTGTCGTTCTGTATTAAAAACCCGGCGACGTTTTTTGGGGGGAGTCTTCCCCGGAGCACTTAGTATTGCTGCTGCTGACCTTGTCTCGCAGCTAAATCAGGGCCCCGCAAAGGCCCGGAATTGGAGTCAGAAATGAAGAAGTCACTTGCTCTTCTCCTAGGATTGCTGTTTGCCGCTACGACGGTCACCATGGTCGCCTGTGGTGGCGATGATGACGACGACAGTGCCCATCACCACGACGACGACGACAGCGCCGAGTAAAGCAGTCGCGTCTCGCAGGTTCGCCTGCGAAACTATTTCGAGACGGCTGGCCCCAGGGTCAGCCGTCTTCGCTTGGGTTCAGGAATCGAGCGAAGATAGATTTGCGCTCAGAGCTGGCCCGATCTATCTCGGGGGCACCCAAATTCACCTGATGAATGCCGCCCGCGCGTGCTAAGTTCAGCGCGATCCGCCCCTGAACTGGGACCTGCCATGTCCGTTGTCCACAGACTCTTGCTGCTCTGTGTCCTCGCCGTTTTCGTGGTGGGCCCTGGCTGTTCCGAGGGCGAGGTGACGGCCATTCCGCAGCCCCCGCGGGACTGGTCCGCATCGGACTACATCCTCGCGGTCACTGCTTCTGCCGACGCGGTGGCGGCGGGCGTTCCGGTTACGTTCACCGCCACGCTTACGGCGCCTTCGGGCGACGACATCAGTGATGCCGTCGACTTTTCCTGGGAAATGAGCCCCTCGCTGGGCGTGCTCAACGACGGCAACGGCGTTTATCGGTTTACCAGCGCTGATAGCTACACCCTGTTCGTATCCGTCGAGGTGATGGGTGCGGTCCTGGTCGATGCCGCTTCGGTGTCGGTCAGCCCGGGGCCGGCGGCTTCCGTGGACCTGCAACTCTCGGTTCCAGTGGTTGATGCAGGCACGCCCGTGGGGCTGCTCTCGAAGATCTACGATGCCTGGGGCAACCGTCTCGAGGTGCAGGACGGCGACGTCGTGTATTCCATTGCCCCGAGCGCGACCCTCAGCGGTGACCAGTTGACGGCAACGGTTGCCGGGTCCTACACCGTCACGTCAACGCTGGCCGATGGCTCGGCTTTTGACTCCGAGCCCCTCAGCGTGTTGCCTGCCGAGCCCGTTTCACTCGCAATCTCGCTGTCGTCGTATGACGTCGAGCGGGGCCAGGGCGTGGTGGTCGACACTGTGGTCCTCGATGCCTACGGCAACGACGTCGACTATCCCGTTGCAGTCAGCACCGACCCTGCGACTGGCACCGAGTCCTGGGCCGACTTCGTGCGCTTCCACGACGAGGGCATCTACATGGTCCACGCCGACATCACCGAGTACGGGCTGCACGCTGAGGATGGCCTGGTGGTGGTGGATTCCTCGGGCCCCTCGATTCGCGTTACTTATCCTCCGCGCGGTGCCGAGTTGGAGCGCAGCGTCGGTACGCTGGTCACCGTGACCGGCACGGTTTCCGATGCCCTTACCGGAGTGAGTAGTCTCGCGGTCAACGGGGACCCGGTGAGTCTGCAGGCCGGCGGCACGTTCAGCCACGACATCGTGGCTGAGTTCGGTCTGAACACCATCGAGGTGGACGCAGTCGATGGTGACGGCAACTCCTCGGATCTGTTCCAGAGCTTCCTATGGGGTGACTACATCCCGCAAGGACAGGCCAACGAGGGGGCCGTCCTGGCGCGGCTCAACGACGGTGCAATTGATGCAATCGAGGGTCTGTTCGCGGGCATGCTGGACAGTACGACGCTCCAGAGCGCCATCGCCGGGCAGAGCCTCGGGAACATCAACGGTACCCCCGTGGTACTCAGCGGGGTCAGCGTCGGCAACCCGAGCATCGACCTGGAGACTTTTGCGGGCAATCCTGATGGATACCTGGAGGTGTTTGCTGGCTTTTCTCCAGTCAGCATGCAGGCTTCGGTAACCCGGGTCTCCGTTCCCGGCTTCGGCTGGGCCGACCTGTATGCCGACGCCAGCTTCTCGGTCAGCGTCTCGACCTTCGAGGCTATCTCGGACATTGCACTGTCCGTTGATTCCACCAACACGATCCGTGCTGAGGTCCTTGCCGGCAGCACCCTGGTGAACCTGCAGGGCGTCAGTGTCTCCAACGACAACTTCGACACGTATGTCGATTGGAACTGTGGCTCGTGTGGTTTCTTCAGCCCGGGTGGCTGCATCTGCCAGGCGGGTGAGGCTGTCGCGAATGCAGCGCTAGGCCTGCTCTCGAGCGTTCTGCAGTTCCTGTTGGACGCGGTGCTCAGTCTTGTCAGTGCGCTGTTCGGCTTCCTGGAGCCGCTGCTTGAAGGGGTGGTTGCTGATCTCCTCGAGGATGAACTCGGTCCCATCGTCGAGGACGCGCTTGCCGACCTGGAGATCGTGACTGACATTCCACTCATGGGCGTCGAGATCACCCTGGATGCTCTGCCTCAGGAGATCGAGATCGACGACGACGGCATGTTGATCGCGCTGGAGTCCGTGGTCACGGCGCCACTGGGGCCCTCGGCGCCGCTGACTCTGGGCGCGCTGTACAACATCGACTCGGTGTGGCCGACCTACCCCACAACGGACGACCTGCACCTGAGCCTCGGTGACGGCCTGGTCAACCAGCTCCTGCACTCGGCCTGGCAGGGTGGGGCACTGGACATGTCGATGGATGCCGCCGAGCTGGGTCTCGACATGAGCCAACTCGACAGCATTCTGCCGCTGAGCCAGTTGCAACTCACGATGCGTCCCTTGCTTCCGCCGGTTGTGGGGCCTGGTCCTTCTGGCCAGATGGAACTCGCCATCGGCGATCTGCTGATTAACGTAACCGGTGATCCGGGCGGTGTTTCTGGCTTGATGATGCAGTTGGCGGTGACCGTGATCGCTGACGCCGACTTCAGCTTCGACGCGAACAACGAGATCCAGTTCGCATTTGCCGATCCCATCCTCTACATGGACTTTGTGCACGCCGACCCCTGGGCGGTAAACGGAGAGCTTGCCGAGAATGTCATGGAATCGGTGGTCGACCTCCTCGTGCCGAGTCTGATCGATACGCTGGGCGGCCTTGGCGGCTTCGCCATGCCGTCTCTTGGGGGCTTTGGCATCACCAACTCGACCTTTGCACGCGAAGCGCCGCCAGCCGACTACCTGACTCTCAGCGGCGACGTCGTCCTGCAGTAGCATCTCGGGCCGCGCCGGGCGGCAGCGGTTCGGTCAGCCGAGCCTTTCCAGTCGTGCCATCAGCACCGAGTCGGTTTTTCGATACAACTCGTCGAGGGCCGCCTCGGCGGCGCTCGGATCACGAGTCGCGATCGCGTCGACCGTTCGTCCCCAGATCTCCAGGTACTCCGGGTGGACGTAGAGCAGGGCGGGGACCTTCTCCAGGCAGGCCTGGCTCAATCGGCTCAGGGTCGTGAACATCAGCTTGGCAACGACGCTGCAGGCTGCATCGACCATGGCGTTGTAGAGTTCGAGGTCGGTCTGTAGAGACAGCAGCAGGTCTCCTTCATTGTCCCGCTGTCGCTCCAACAGGTCGCGCAACCTTCGGATCTGCCCCTCGTCGGCTCGTTTCGCGGCAAGCCCGGCGAGTTCCACTGCCATGCGGCGACGCATCTGCAGGACGTCATCGAGCATCTCGTTCCGCTCCGGGGCCGTAGCCACGCGAATCAGGTCCGGGAGCAGCGAGATAGAGCCTGTGTTTCGGAAGTCCGCGACCCGCACGCCGTCGCCCTGCCGTGCGACGACCAATCCTTGTGCTTCGAGTGAGCGGATGGCCTCTCGCAGAGTGTTGCGGTTGGTGCCGAAGCGAGGCGCCAGCTCTCGTTCCGGCGGCAATCGCTCTCCCACCTGGACTTCACCGCGCAGGATCGCTGTGCGTAACTGCTCGGCGACGGATTCCGAGATTGCCTTTTTCTCAATGCGTTCGAGGTCCAATGGCATCGGACCATTGTATCGGGCCTGCGTCTGAGTATCATCCCGTCGCCATGTACAGTCTGCTTATAGCTCTTGCCGTCGGTTTTGTTGCCTACTTCGGCACCGCCATGGTCATGCCTAGCAACTACGCCATTCTGCCGGGACTGATCGGTAGCATCGGCTGCTACGTGCTGCTCGCGCGGCGCCACTGGAAGATCGTCGAGGCGCTCATGGCCAAGGCCGGTGCCGAGGTCCAGCAGCAGCGGGTCGACCACGCGGTGCGCATGCTGGAGGACGGTTATCGCTACGGCAAGTGGGTGTTCCTTCTGCGCGGTCAACTCGACGGGCAGATCGGCGCGTTGCACTACATGCAGAAGAACTTCGACAAGGCTCTTCCCCTGCTGGAGAACAGCTCGTCTCGTCACTGGGTTGCCCAGGGAATGCTCGCCTCTTACTGGTTCCGGCATCACAAGCCGGAGCGGGCGATGAAGGTGCTCGAGAAGGCGATCACCATGAGCAAGAAGGAGCCGATGCTGTACGGAATGAAGGCTTGGATGAAGGTGAAGCTGAAGGATCGAGATGGCGCACGGGCGGTCCTGACTCGTGGGAAGAAGGTCCTCAAGGACAACACGGCCCTCAGCGATAGCCTGATCCGACTGCAAAATGGTGAGGACATGAAGATGGGCACCTTCGGCGAGGCCTGGTGGCAGTTCCACCTGGAGAAGCCCAGCCAGAAGATGCTGCTCAAGCTTTCCGGTCAGAGCCGCCGGGCCAAGGGCGCCAAGAAGTCCATGTATCGTTAGGGCAGTGAGTTCGCCTACAGCCGCTCCTGAACGTCGTCGTGCGGCCGGTCCCCTGCGACTGGCGGCGGCGGGGTTGTTGCCTTTTGTGGTGTTGTTGCTTCCCGAGACCGCGGTCGATGCGGTCGGTGGCGATGCAACCGCGGGCAGGTCGGTTGGACCCGGCACCCTGCTACCGGCTCTGTTCGCAATTTCGCTGGCCTTCGCGACGACCCGCACGATCCTGCCGCTGATTGGCGGAGTCTGGCTCGGGGTATCCATGCTGCTCTGGCAGGAGGGTCTGCGCTGGAGCGCCCCCTTCGTCGGGGTGCTCGAGTCGTTCCGCACCTTCATTGTTGGTAGCTCCCTGTACCGCGGTGGGCCGAGCCTTCCTTCGTGTAGCTCCGACAGTTGGTGTGTTGCTGTCGCCCGGTCAGGCGGGGCGAAGCATCCCGAGCTGGCAGTGTGCGGAGACAACGGCGTCTGCGATCTGCTGCCGACGGGCCTGAGCTATGGCGCGCAGAGCTTCCAGTTGGCAGTGGTGGGTTTTGTCTTCGTGCTCATCGGCATGGTGGCCTTGGTGGTTCGCGCCGGTGGCATCGCGGGAGTCGCCGATCGCTTCGTCGTGCTGGCTCGTTCGGCTCGTTCGACACGGATTGTTTCGTTCCTGCTCGGTCTGTGCGTGTTCTTCGATGACTACGCCAACACGCTGATTGTCGGCGGAACAATGCGCCCCCTCACCGACCGGATGCGTATCTCGCGGGAAAAGCTGGCGTGGATCGTCGATTCCACCGCAGCCCCGGTCGCCGGCCTCTCGGTTCTGTCCACCTGGGTGGCCTTCGAGGTCAGCCAGTTCGCGCCGCAACTGGGAGTGATTGGTCTGGACGAGTCGGCCGGCTACTCGGTCTTCCTGCAGACCATCCCCTACCGGTTTTACTGCATTTTGAGCCTGTTCTTTGTTGCGGTGGTGTGCATCACTTCTCGTGACTTTGGTCCGATGCTGGTCGCCGAGCAGCGAGCGCACCGGACCGGGGCGGTATTTCGCCCCGGAGCTCGCCCCATGTCGGCGGCGCAGACCGCCAACGCAGAGGCCAAGGAAGGCATCCCCCACAGGGCCAGTGTGGCGCTGGTACCGATCCTCGCGACCATCGGCTCGATCATCACCCTGTTCTGGCTCCAGGGAGAGGCCGGCCATGCAGAGCACAGCGCCGCCGGATTCGCCGGGGCCCATCTTCGCGAGGTGCTCGAAGGTGTCGAGGACAACACCTTTTTGCTGTTCCAGGGCAGCTGCATCGGGCTGGGCCTGGCCATGGTGATGGCCCTGGGCGGCAGGTTGCTGACTTTGCGCGAAGTGCTGGCTGCCGTCTTGTCCGGCAGCCGCACCCTGGGCATGGCCGTCGGCATTCTGTTTCTTGCCTGGGCCATGGCGGCGGTTTGCAAGGGACTCGGAACGGGTGACTACCTGAAAACCCTGGCACCGCACATCCCTGCCTTGCTGCTGCCCATCGGCTTGTTCCTGATTGCCTGCGTGATCTCGTTTGCTACCGGCTCGTCGTGGTCGACGATGGGGATCCTGCTGCCCATTGTCATCGACCTGGCCGCCACGGTCGGTGCCGCGACCGCCCTCGGCTCAATGGGAATGGTCATCATTGCCATCGGTGCCGTGTTGGATGGGTCGATCTTCGGCGACCACTGTTCACCCCTATCGGATACCACCTTGTTGTCGTCGACTGCCGCGGGTAGTGATCACATGGATCACGTCAAGACCCAGGCTCCCTATGCGGTGGTGGTGATGCTCGCCGCGGTTCTGCTGGGCTACCTGCCAGTGGCCGCCGGGCTGTCCGTGTGGCTGTCGCTGCCGCTGGCAGTGATGGTGCTTCTTGCCGTAGTGGTTGCGTTTGGACGGCACCCTGAGGACTGACTGCAGCGAGCCAAACGCACGAGGCTCAACTCACTCGGTCTGACCGCTGCGGTGACGAATCGAGTATTCTTCCGCACCATGCGAACTCTCGTGACCGGTGGTGCCGGTTTCATAGGCTCTCATCTCTGTGAACGCCTGCTGGCGGATGGCCACGAGGTCCTGTGTCTGGACAACTTCTTCACGGGGCGCCGCCAGAACATCGCCCACCTCCTACAGCACACCGATTTCGAATTGCTGCGACACGATGTGATTCAACCCGTGCTGGTCGAGGTCGACCGCATCTTCCACCTCGCCTGTCCCGCGTCGCCTGTGCACTACCAGTACAACCCGGTCAAGACCGTCAAGACCAACGTCATGGGCACGATCAACATGCTCGGCCTGGCGAAAAGGGTGCATGCTCGCATCCTCCATGCCTCGACCAGCGAGGTCTATGGCGACCCGGTCGAGCACCCACAGACCGAGAGCTACTGGGGCAATGTCAATCCCATCGGTCCGCGCAGTTGCTACGACGAGGGCAAGCGCGTCGCCGAGACCCTTTGCTTTGACTACCACCGTCAGAACGACGTGGATATCCGCGTGGTGCGAATTTTCAATACCTACGGTCCGCGCATGCTCACCGATGATGGAAGGGTGGTGTCCAACTTCGTGGTCAGCGCGCTCCGGGGGCACGATGTCGAGATCTACGGCGATGGTTCGCAGACCCGCTCGTTCTGCTACGTGTCGGACCTGATCGAGGCGCTGCTGGGCATGATGGCCCAGGACAGCGACATCGGTCCGGTCAACCTGGGCAACCCCGGAGAGTTCACCATCACCCAGTTGGCCGAGTTGGTGATTGAGTTGGTGGGCAGCAGCAGCAAGGTGAGCTTCCGTGAACTCCCTCAGGATGATCCGACCAGGCGCAGGCCCGATATCAGCCGCGCCCGAGCGCTCTTGAACTGGGAGCCCACTACCGATCTTCGGGCGGGGCTGGTAAAGACTATCGAGTATTTCGACGGGCTGTTGAGCACCGGCAATGAGCAGCGGATGAGCATGGCCAGCGTCGAGCACAAGGACTAGGATTTCGCCCCGCCTGGGGCGGGGATTCGCGGAGGCCGCACAGTGCAACTGACGATCGTAGGAACGGGCTATGTGGGCCTTGTCTCTGGGACATGCTTCGCCGAGACGGGCAACGACGTGGTGTGTCTCGATGTTGACGAGGGCAAGATCGAGCAGCTCAAGCGGGGCGAGTGCCCAATCTACGAGCCGGGCCTGGAGGACTTGCTGCTTCGCAACCTCGCTGCTGGCCGACTGACCTTCACCAGCGACAAGGCCGAAGCCTATGGCAATTCCGACTTCATCTTTATCTGCGTAGGGACGCCCAGCGATGAGCAGGGCCGTGCCGACCTGAAGTACGTGCTCAAGGTCGCCGAGGACATTGGCAGGGCACTCGAAGCACAGCCTCAAGCGGATCCCGACGGCCCCATCGTCGTGGTCAAGTCGACGGTGCCCGTGGGGACAAATGACAAGGTCCGCGAGGCGATCTCTGCGCTGACTTCGCGGCCCTTCGCGATGGCTTCGAACCCCGAGTTCCTGAAAGAGGGAGCCGCCCTCCACGACTTCTACAAACCGGACCGGGTGGTCGTGGGCTGCGACCAGGAACGCACTGGCTCGCAGTTGCGCCGCCTGTACGAGCCCTACGTTCGCCAGGGTAACCCCATCCTGGTGATGGATATCCGTTCCGCAGAGATGGTGAAGTACGCCTCCAACGCGATGCTCGCGACCAAGATCAGCTTCATTAACGAGATTGCCAGCCTGTGCGAAGCCTACGGCGCGGAGATCGGCATGGTCCGCAAGGGCATGTGCTCGGACAAGCGCATCGGCAACCAGTTCCTGTATCCGGGCCTCGGCTACGGCGGCTCTTGCTTCCCCAAGGACGTTCTGGCTTGCATTTCTATGGGTGATGACAGCGAAACTCCGGCACAGCTGTTGTCCGCTGTGCACCAGGTCAACCAGAACCAGCGACGTCGCTTTATCGCCAAGATCGACGAGCACTTCTCTTCGCAGGTGTCAGGGCGGCGTTTTGCAGTGTGGGGCCTGGCATTCAAGCCGCGCACCGACGACATGCGCGAGGCCCCGTCCATCGACGTGATCCGGTGGTTGCTCGCCCATGGTGCCAGCGTTGCTGCCTTCGACCCGGTGGCCCGAGAGCGGGCAACCGAGCACTTCGACGGCGACATCAGCTATTCAGACAACGACTTCGAGGCTCTGGACGGCGCCGACGCCCTGGTGATCTGCACTGAGTGGCCCGAGTTCCGCCGGCCTGACTTTGCGGAGATGCGTCGACGCATGACTGGCAACGTGATCTTCGACGGGCGCAATATCTATTCGCTGGAGATGATGCGCGAGCACGGCTTCAGCTATTACTCAGTCGGCCGTCGCCCGCACCTCAGTTGAGCACCGCCACCCGGCTGCCCAGCGCAGCTACATGAACTTGCGGGCGATCTTTGTCTTTCCCTCGGTGAACGGCGGGTAGGCCACGGCCGGATCGACCAGGGTGGAGCGGGACAGCACGCTCTTGCGATGTGAGTAGGTCTCGAATCCGGTGCGTCCGTGGTAGGCGCCCATGCCGCTGGGGCCGACTCCACCAAAGGGCAGGTCGGGTGCCACCAGGTGCATCAAGGTCTCGTTGACGCAGGCACCGCCGGAACTGGTGCGGCCGAGTACCGCCTGCTCGATTTTCTTATTTCCCGTGAAGACGTACAGGGCGAGGGGCTTCGGCCGTGCGTTCACAAAGGAGATCGCTTCATCAGTCGATTGCACTGGAATGATGGGCAGAAGAGGGCCGAAGATCTCCTCGTTCATCAACTTGGAATCCAGGTCCACATCGGTCAGTAGAGTGGGCGCGATGTAACGCTGTTCGGCGTCGGTCTCGCCGCCGGCCACTACGGTGCCGCCGGACATGAGGCCTTTGATTCGCTCGAAGTGACGGTCATTGATGATGCGGCCGATATCTTTGCTCTGGCTGGGGTCGTCACCGAAGAACCGCCTGATGGCCTTCTTGGCTTCGCCGACAAAGGTGTCCATCACGTCTCGCTGGATGAGCACGTAGTCCGGGGCGACGCAGGTCTGTCCGGTGTTCCAGAACTTGCCCCGCACGATGCGACGGGCAGCGACCCCCAGCTTCGCGGAAGCATCGACAATTGCGGGGCTCTTGCCACCGAGTTCGAGGGTCACCGGAGTCAAGTGCTGCGCAGCCGCGGTCATGACGATGCGTCCGACCGTAGCGCCACCGGTATAGAAGATGTGGTCGAACTGTTCCTTGAGCAGCGCCGTCGAGGTCTCGACGGCACCTTGGACCACCTTGATGCAGTCATTGTCGACATAGCGCGGCAGCAGATCGGCGAGCGCCGCGGCGCTGGCGGAAGAGATCTCCGAGGGCTTGATCAGGACACAGTTGCCCGCCGAGATGGCTGCAGCGGGAGGTGCGAGGGCCAACTGGATGGGGTAGTTCCAGGCGCCCAGAACCAGGGCCACGCCCAGGGGCTCGCGGTGGATGTGGCAGTTTCCCGGTTGCAGGGCTGTGGGGGTGGGTACCCGTTCCGGCTTCATCCAACCGCGCAGGTGCTTCAGGGTGTGCCGGATCTCGTTGTCGATGAAGTTGGTCTCGCTGCTCCAGCCCTCGAAGTGTGAGCGGCCAAGGTCCTGGTGCATGGCTTCGCACAGGGCCTGCTCGTTCTCGCGCAGCATTCGGCGGATGCCCTCGAGCTGTTCTCGTCGCCACTCGTAACTACGGGTGCGCCCCGAGGCGAAGGCCTCGCGAAGCTCCTGCACGGTGGTGGAGACATCGGGCGCGGAAGTGGTGTCAGCGGACATGTTGAGTTCCCTTCAGGGGCCGGAAAGTAACCGGAAGCCGAAGGATAATCACACGGTCCCGGTAGGCAAGCCAGAGTTTCGCTGCACTGGGTTTGCGAGCCTCGCTGGTCCCTTCAGAGAGATCGCAGGAACGCGATCAACCGGGAACGTTCCACTGCATTCAATTCCAGGCCCCAGGGGTGCCCTGGCTCCTCGCGGGAAGGGTCGAAGAGATCTTCGAGGCTGGAGACCGCACCGTGGTGGAAGTACGGTGCGGTCCGTCCGACCCCGCGCAGACTCGGGATCCGGTAGTAGCCGGTTGCGCGCACCGGGCTCTCGCCGGCTGCTGGGTCCGTTCCCAGGGTCTGTAGCGAGACCAGGGTGTCGGAGGTGAAGGTCGGCGCTGTGTGACAGGTGTTGCAGCCCTGTTGGTCGAAGATCAGCGCTCCGGCAGCGCTGTCCTCTGTGGCCTTGCTGTGGGGAGCTGGTGGGGGCAGCCCCCGCAGGTAGGCCGCGACTGCCCAGCTGAGGACTCGCGGGATGCGGAATCGCTCGCTACCCGCGGTGATGAAGAGCGTCTCGCAGCGGATCGCCAGGGTGACGGTGCCTCGATGGTGCCAGTTGGCGTTCTGTTGCAGGTAGGGCTGGTCGGCGATGCCTCCCATGTCGGGGATCGCGTACGGATTAAAGACATCGTCCAGCAGCAGGTCGACGCGGCCGGGTCCCAGGCGATGCAGGTCGGCGATGGGGCTGTCCTCGTCCTCGGGAAGGGGCACGTCGGGGTCGTGGCCCAGCGCCAGCAGAAAGGCGCGGCCGATGTCCATCTGCTTGTTGGCAAGCGTCGCCGAAGCGAGCCCTTCATCGTCTCGGGAGAAGTGACATTGGCTACAGGCGGGCGCGACCCGCGCCGCACCGCTCTCGCTCTCGAAGACTCGTAGGCCCATCCACCGGCCGTTGTCCTCGATGAAGCCAACCTCCGTCAGCGCGCCGGGCAAGCTGACGAGCGTCTCGTACAGGGGGTCCGGGCGCAGTGGATATTCCTCCATGACCCGTCGTCCCAGGTCCTGCCAGCCGGCCTCGTTGTCGGGGAGTGTGGCGGGGGAGAGGCTGGTCATCTGATCGCGGTGCATCTCGAGGCCGAGGCCCTGCTGGAGCCTCTCGACGTCCTCTGAGGTCAGGGGGCGTGAGGGGAGGTCCCGTTCCGGCAGGTTGTCCCATCCGGCACCCTCGACAGCGTAGGAGCCGAGGCGACGTTCAGCGTAAAAGTTGTCGGTTGTGAGTAGATCTCGTTCGAGAATGGCGCGGCGGTACGTGCTATCGCCGATGTACAACTCGGCGCTGTCGGGCAGGGGGTCGGGCCCGGGGGCCGGACCGCAGCTGCTCGCTGCCAGGATCGGCAATAACAGCAGCAGCGCCAGGCGCGCGGCACGGGGGGGCGTCATCGCTGCCTCCGTCGACCGATGGGCAGGAGGACGAGCAGGGCTGCGCTGAAGCCGCTGCCCGAGCAGTCGTAGCTGAGCCCACAGCCGCCCTGGTAGCAGCCTGGCTGGAGAAGGTGGTAGGAGCCGTCGTCGGCGATTTCCTCGTCTCCGGCTTCCGGGCGGGGTCCACTGCCGTCGGGACAGCGGTAACACGGTGCGTTAGAGGCGTCGCAGTAGGTGTCAGTGTAGCCGTCGTCTTGGGGCAGCGCGGGCTGAATGGGCCAGGAGTCGTTGTCGCAGTCGACCAGGTCCGGGTAGCCGTCGCCGTCGCCCCGATCAGCGAAGACGTCATAGCTGAGACGCACTGACTGGCAGCTTCCGCCTGTTGCCCCGGGTGCCTGGCCAGACGCGGAGTCGAGCACGAAGAACTCCGTCTGCCAGGGCCAGGGTTGCCCCAGCGCGGCGATCAACTCAGCGCTCGGCAGCCAGTGGACCGCCTGGTCGATGGCGCAGGGCAGGTCCACCCACGGCAAGGCATCGCAGGCATCGGCTGCTGACGAAGGGCAGGTCTGTCGGAAGCGCTCACAGTCGTCCAGGTTGTCGACCTTCGCAGCCGGCAGGAAACCAGCTTCTCCGAAGGTCGGTGATGGGCCGAGCAGGGAGCGTGTTGCGTCGCCGTCCTCGGCAAACCAGAGGACAGGACTCGGAGAGGCGTTCATCGTGGTCGTGATCGAGGCGGGAGCGTCGGCGAACAGCAGTAGGGGCTCTTTGGGCCTGGGCTCGGTAGAGGGAACGAACAGGTTCCGAGCGGCGATGAACTGGCTGCCCGGTTGTCCGCCTTCCATCAGAAGCAGACGCGCGCCGCCGTTGTCCGCGAAGGTGTTCTGCAGCAGTTGGATGTCGACGTCGCTTCTGGCCGTGTCCAGCCGGAGGATGGGGCCCTCGCCGATGCTGTTGCCCACCACGAAAGTGTGGCTCAGGCTCACTCCCACGCTGGTGGTCGAGTCGTTTGGAGGGAGGAAGTCGAACAGCACTCCGCTGGCGGCCTCAGCGGTCGCTGCGGGTGCCGGTCGGTGCGCGTAGGGCTCAAGTTGGTCTCGGCCCGCACAGGACGGCAGTCCCTCGCCTCCCTGTGCTCCCCACAGTGCCGACTGGGCGGGCTCAGGTTGTTCACCCAGCAAGGACAGCACGTGACGATTGCGTGACACCACCGAGTTGCTCAGCCAGTGCCCCATGACCGGCAACAGTTCGCCTTCGGGTCCGGTGTCGACCACCAGCGCGGGGAGCGGCGTGCGGACCAGGGGTACGCCGGTCGTGAGTACGTTGGCAGCCAGCAGCGACCGATCGATTCTCTTGATGGTGCCGACGAGTAGCGCGAGTTGGTCGTTCTCTGCACTGAGCCCGGTGCCGTCTACGAGGTTACCGAACACGACGCTACTGACCATGTCGAGGCCGCCCTCTCCGCCGGCGCGCAGCAACGCCAACCCGTCTGCGAGGCTGGCAGGACTGAAGTGGCATCCGACGACTTCGCTACGCACCATGATCACCTCGGCGCCGGACTGCAGCGCCACACCCCGGCAGCCCACGATGTGGCTGTCGCGGAGGCTCAGGTGAATGGGCGAGCCGTCCAGGCCGCTGGCGATGGCGTAGCCCTGAGAGCCGATGATCTCGGTGTCCTCGATAACAAGACCCGTGCTGCCCGAGGCTTCGATGCCGGGTCCGGTGTGGGCACAGTCGCTCCCCTGGCGGAGGTCCATGCGTACGGCAATCCGGTCCTGGGTGAGGCCGAAGTCGTCGCCCGTCTGCCAGGAGATCAGGGGGCCGCCGGGATCGCTTCCGTCAGAGCACAGGGTCGTGTCGTCGGTCTCGAGAACCAGGCCGTTCGCGTAGTGGCCGAATTGCTGTTGCCGGACGCTGACCTGTTCGTGGTGGTAGCTAGGGCCAGTGACGCAGATCCTGGCCGTCGGGCGTAGGCCACTTGCCGTTTCGGGTAGCGCGGCAGTGGCCTCGAGGGCTGCGGCGATGGTCGGTAGCAGGCCCGCCGTCGGATCGCAGTCCTGGCCGCAGCCGGCTGTTACCGGGCTGCCGTCCGAGACCACGCACAGGTTGTGCTCCTGCCCCCGTGCTGCTGCGGGAAGACAGAGCAGCAGCGCAAGCGTGAGCAGCGCAGGTCCGGTGGGCTGTGAGGCTGTCGACAAGTGCTCCTGGCTCCCCTCGAATGCCAGAGTACCGCGTTCCTGCCAGCGAAGCGCCATGGCAGCTGCCCGGCGCTGCGGCCGGTCGATGTCTTGCCCCTCGTTGTCCCGCGGATTGCTCGAACAAAGCGCCCTGCTCGGCTCTCAGATGGCCGGCCTGTTCGTGCCCTGGAAGCCCTTCACGGTGGCTTTGAAACATCTCGTAACAAGGCGAAACACACCGGTTACAGCGATTGCGCGAAGTTGCTTGTCGACGAGGGAACCCACTCTCGATTGCAACCGGGTCGCAGCGATGCACCCAGAAAGATGAATACGATGCTTACGACTCGAAAGACGACTTGGAGCTGTTTACTCATGGCTCTGGCTCTTACCGGCTGTGAACTGCTGCCGGGATCTTCCAGCGGAGATGCAGGGAGCGCCGGGAGCGACGGTAGCACCAGCGTAGAGGTGGACTGTGGTGATGACGACAGTGATTCCGGCACCGACGTGATCGACGAGGGGTCCGTGGACGACTCCGATTCCAGTTCCTCGGCTGATGATGATGATAGCGACCTCGACGAGGGCGGCTCTGAGGGTGATAGCGAGGACGAAGCCGACGAAGAGGATCCCGACACCGATACCGACGGTGACGGCATCTCCGATGTCGTCGAGGGCGATGTCGACACCGATGGGGACGGTCACGAAGACTGGATGGACACCGACTCGGACAATGACGGCATCAGCGACGCGGACGAAGGCACCATCGATACCGACGGCGACGGCGTCCCTGACTACGTCGACAGCGACTCGGACAACGACGGCATCAGCGACGCGGACGAAGGCGACGTCGACAGTGACGGCGACGGCGACCCCGACTATGTCGATAGCGACTCCGACAATGATGGCTCCAGCGACCTGGTCGAAGAAGTCGTCGGAACTGACCCGACCGACCCCACCGACAACCCCCCGGACAATGGCGACCAGGTCATCGATGTCACCTCTGAGACCACCGTCAGCACCGACCTCATTACCACCACGACCAACTACCAGCAGTTGGACGTCTGGTTCCTGATGGATCGGACCTGCTCGATGGGCCAGGAGATCCAGGCGATGGCCGGTGCCGTGGTCGACATCGTCGACTCCCTGACCTGCGAAGGCTCCGGTGAGAGTTGTGTCGAGGACGCCAGTTGTGAGACGGGCGAGGTGTGTGGTTGGCAAGACGAGTGCATCGAAGACCCCGCGCTCGTGGGTTGTGTGCCGAGCTTCTGGTCCGGTGCGGGCACCTACCAGGACGACGGCTATCCGATCACGAACCTGGCCTCGATGAGCAGCGACCCGTCACTGACGGCCAGCATGATCCCCACCTCGATTGCCGGTGGCTCGCAGGAGAACCTGTTCCAGGCAGCGGCCTGTGTGGCGAACCCGGCAGCTTGTGGCCCCGAGGTAACCCTGGACTGCGCCGCGTATGGAATCGGCTGCCCTGGCTACCGCAACGAGTCCGTGCGGGTGCTGGTGCAGATTACCGACGAAGACGACCAGTCCAGCCCCCAGAGCTACAATGCCGCCATGGCCGGTGCTGCGCTGCAGGCGCACAATATCGAGTACATCGGCATTGACTGCGACACCAACAGCATGGGCCTTGCCGACCTGCAGGCAGTTGCTACCGAAGCGGGCTCCCTCGACGCGAACGGCGCGCCGCTGGTGTTCTCGGGTGTCGGTACTGAGGTGGTACCTACTGTCACCCAGGCTATCCAGACACTGGTCGAGGACGTACCCGTAGAGGTCACGGTGACCGCCACGGATCTGCCTGGCGATTCCGGGGACTCCCTGGTGTTCCTCGACTACCTCGAGGTGGTCAGCGGCGTACAGGGCTGCACGGCCTCTCCTTCGATAGACACTGATGGGGACGGCTTCGCCGAGACCTACACCAGCGTTCTGCCTGGTACGACCGTCTGTTGGAGTTTCAATGTCGACAACAGCACGGCAGTGACTCCTACCGACGAGGTGCAGACTTTCGACATGCTGCTGACGATCACGGGCAACAACGCCGTGCTCGATGAGTACACGGTCACCTTCGTGGTTGGTCCGGCAAGCTGAATCCCAGGCGATTCAATCGAACGCAGAGGCACCCATGAGCCGGGGCCCCGGGACATCCCGGAGCCTCGGCTCTGTGCTTGGCTCGCCGTTGGCGAGCTGTTCGGTGGCGGTCGTCACGCCGGCGGCGGATTTCGTCTTAGGAATCGAGCAGTCGCAGTAGCAAGCGCAACTCCACCGACCTCTTGCTCAGTTGCTGTAGTTGCTCTGCCGTCAGCGAGTTGGCTACGGAGAATGCAGGGTCGAGTTGCTGTGCAACGACCGTACACAAGGCCTGCTCGACCTCCCCCTGAGCTTCTGCGAGCTGACCTGCTTCTGTGAGGCTCTCCAGCGCTCCCCCTGGATCCGAGAGGCGCGCGCGTGTCACGGCAAGTACGCAAAGAGCCTGCAGGCGTGCCTGGATCTGAGTCTCTGCCGTCAGGACCTCCATTGCAGCAGCCAATTGTGCTGAGGCTTCTTCGGCTGCTCCCAGCTGCAGGTGCGCAACCGCAAGGCCAACCTGTGTAATTGCGCCTCCGACAGCCCATCCTGAAGCGGCCAGGCCCGCCCTCCCTGCTTCCAGGTGGCGGATCGCCCTGGGCGCATTGCCAAGGTCCAGGTGGATGCGGCCGAGGATCCCTTGTGTGTGCGCAGATGCCACCGCATCACCCAGCAGCAGCGCTCGACGAGTACTTTCCTCGACAAGACGCTCTGCCTCGTCATGGCGCCCGAGGATCAGCACCACCTCTGCGAGCAGGCCGAGGCAGGCATAGGTGCTTCGTGGGTTGTCGAAGGCCTCGTGGATCTCGATAGCTTCGCGTAGGAAGCCCTCGGCTTCCTGAGGCATTCCCAGGTTGCAGTGCAGCACTCCGAGCCTGCGCAGGCAGTTGCCTTTGCGCCTCTGTAGACCCGAGTCGCTGGCGATCTCGAGTGCATTGCGAGCGTGCTTCTCGGCTTCTTTCATTCGGCCCTGCCACTCCGCAAAGTGGCTCATGTGCTGGTGTGCCAGCAGTCGATCCAGGGGCCTTCCCTGCGTTCCCACGGTCAACAGTGCGGTGCGGACCTGCCCTTCCGCCTGGGTGATGTGTCCCATGGGAATGAGCAGGCCTCCTGCGCGGTACAGGGAAGCTCGGGCAAGGAGCAAGGGGCGTAGGGAGTCTCGGGCAAGGGACTCGAGCAACTCGATGTCGTGTTCGACTTCGGCGAGCATGCCCCCTACTCGTCTCCGCCACAGTGCCCGCGCATAGAGCAGGTCGATCTGAGTTTCTGGGTTCTGTCGGCCCGAGTGCTCGAGAACCGAGTTCAAGAGCCGGTCATAGACGCCGGGGGGGCCACGTTCTTGCAGGATCGGCTCCAGCACGAGGGCGATGCGCACGGCGACATCACTTTCCCGCAAGGAGCACTCGCTTTCGATCTTCAGCAGGTTGTCGATCTCGAGTTCCAACAGGCGAGTGGCTTGGAGGCCCCTGCTGCCATCCCGCGAAGCAGCCAGTCGTTCTGCTTCGACCAGGTAGTAGTCCCTGTGTCGCTGTTTCAGCGCCCCCAGGCTGGTGAGCTCCGCGAGGTGTTCTGATGCGAAGAGATAGATGCTTTCGAAGAATGTGAAGCGTCGTAGACCCGTGACGCCGGGGACCTCGACACAGCGCAGCAGCGACTTGTCGACAAGGCCCTGGAGCAGATCGAGGACCAGCGCGTCGCCGTGCGGAAATTCGATGACGGCCTCGGCCGCTTCAGCAGAAAAGCCGCCGGAGAAGATGGTCGTTTGTGCCAGCACGTGCTTCTCCTCGACACGGAGAAGCTGCCAGGACCATTCAATGGCACCGCGAAGGGTGGTGGTGCGGTCCTTGTCGCTGGCTCGGTTGGCGCGGAGCAGTTCGAAACGCTGCGTCAGGCGCTGGCGGAGTTGTTGGGTGGACAACATTCGGATCCGTGCTGCAGCCAACTCGACTGCAAGGGGGATCCGGTCCAGTTCTTTGACGACGGTTCGGATGTCGTCCATGCCCTGCTCGTCGGGCTGGAAGTCGTAGCGAAGCTCTCGCGCGCGTTCCATGAACAGTGCGACGGCCGGCTCCTCGTCCAGGGGCGCCAGTTCGTAGACCCTCTCGCCGGGTACGTTGAGCAGCGCCTGGGAAGTCACCAGGAAGCGGGCACCTGGCGCAGCTTGGAGCCATGCAGCGACCACTTCGCCCGAGGACTCCACCAACTGCTCGAAGTTGTCCAGCAGGACGAGGCAGGGCCCTCGGTTGGCCAACTCGTCGCTGATGGCTTCGACGTCGTCATCCGCGGTGGTGCTGGCCATCGCGATGCCGAGTCCCGCCGCGACTGCCCTGATCATGCCCTCCTTGTCACGGGCTGCCTGGAGGTCGCAGAACCACGAGGAGGCCTCGCCCAGTAGTGTAGGTGCCCGCTGTTCGGCGAAGACCCGCGCCAGCAGGGTCTTGCCCATGCCGCCGGGCCCGGTGAGCGTGACGAGTCGGGCCCCTGTCTCGAACAACTCCTGTAGAGCCGCCAGAGAACGCTCCCGGCCCTGGACAACGCGGCCATCGAGGGTGATGACCGAAAGCTCCTGGGTGGAATCCCCGCCGGTCGCAAGGCTCGCTGCGGGGGCCTCGGGAACGGCTGGGCTCGGAGCCACGGGCGGCTCCTCGTCGGATGGCGGCTCGAAGCGGTAGCCCTGGCCATGCACTGTCAGAATGAAGCGAGGCTCTGCCGGGTTGGGCTCGATCTTCTTGCGGAGCCGCCGAACCGCGACATCGACAGCCCGGGTTACGACTCGCCCGCGGATTCCCCAGACGTCCCGCATCAGTTGATCTCTGGTGATCACGCGCCCGGGGTTGGTGGCCAGGTATCTCAGCAGGCTGGCTTCGTTGGTAGTGAGGCCTTCGTGCTGCTCTCCCAGGTGCACCTCTTCTCTCGCGAGATCTACCTGGCAGTGGCCCAGGTCCAGCGTTTCCAGGGGAACGCGATTAATGGAGCTGCCGCCGAGCCGGTCCAGGGCATCGAGCAGCTCGCCACAGGATCCCAGGCGCTCCTGTTCGTTGGTCTTTCCCATCTGCCGCAACAGGTCTACGAGGCCAGCGGGTGCGCCCGCTTCTTCCAGCGCTGCTGGACTTGCCTGGCGTGCCCGCACCTCTCGACCCAGCAGCAGGGCCTCTCCGATGCGTGCCAACGAGTAGATGTCGTCGTGAACGGTGCTTTGCAGCCTGTCGCTTTTCGTATTGGGAGCCAGGTAGGGCAGGTCCTCTTCAGCGATGGGCTCGGCGAGGGCTCCCAGCCGACCAAAATCGAGCAGCTTCACGTCGTCCCGCTCGGTAATGAAGATGACCGACGGCTCCAGCAGACCGTGGCTGAGTCCCATTCCGTGCGCGTGCCCCAGTGCTTCCGCGAGGGTGCGGAAGATGCGTAGCACCCGGCGTACGCTGAGGATCTCGCTGCTGTCTGCGAGTCGTTCTCTGAGGCTGCGTCCCTGGACCAAATCGACGACCAGCGCGCACAGCTCGCCGTCTTCTATGAAGTCCAGGACGCGAACGATGTGCGGATGCCGCAGGCGGGCCAGCAGAGCTGCTTCCCGTCGCAACTCCTCGCGAACCTCGTCGAGGTGGGTGAGGTGAGGATGGAGCACCTTGACGGCGGCTTGTAGGCCGGAAACGAATCGGTGCGTGCCCCGATAGACAGTGGTACGGGAGCCCACGCCGAGGACTTCTGAGAGTTCATATCCGCCGATTTGCTGTACCACTGTCAAACAGATAGCACGACATGCTGCCGCGGCACGATCCACGGGAGCAGACAGCCGCATCTTGCCTGCGCCAAGTAGAGACGCCCGAATCGCGTGCGACTCGGGCGTCCCGCAAGGGGGGCGTTGCTCCAGCGGAGCTGCTGCTAGCAATCCCAGGTGACGGTAACCTGCTCGACTTCGCCGTCGCCGTTGAAGGTTGCCGAGACGTCGATGCAGCGAGCAAGGAAGCCGGCGATTGCCCAGGCAAGCGGGTGGCCTGCAGGCTCATCGCCCCACACCACGCCGCTGATCTCGAGGAACTCGACCAGAAGTAGGGGATTGGTGACTGCCGTTATTGCCGAGGAATAGTCGACAAGGGAGGTGACCAGCGCATCCTCGCGGGTCTGTTCGACGAGACCCTGATCGTCGAATACCACCAAGCCCGCGCTCGTTCCGGCATAGCCGACGATAAAGTTGCCGCGAGCGTCGTATACCGACAGCGAGCCGGCATGGGAGTCTCCCTCCAGTTCGACGATGAAGATCTCGTTGTCCGCGAGGATTGCGAAGCTGTCGGCAGCCTCGGGTTCGCGGTGATACCAGGCGAGTTGCAGGTTCACTTCGGGAGTCGTGGAGGTATTCTCGGGACGCTCGCTTGTTGCATTTCGGTCGTCTTGCTCGGGTGCCTGGCTCCTGGGTGTGGCGCCGGCAACAGAGAGCAGGCCACCGAGAATGAAGGTGGGGATTAGGGTAAGAATCGTCAGGGCCTTCGAGTTCATCTTGTTCTCCTTGCCTTGAGTGCTGAGTCTCAGGGTCAGTTGTCGTTTTGGTCGTGGCCACTGCCATCGACTCCCGGAGCATTACCCACGAGGAGTAACCAGGGTGTTTCGCCTTGTTACCGGGTGTTTCAATGAGAGACTGCTCTACAAGGAACCATCCACAGAAGGACTTGCCGATGGCAGGGGAACGCAAGATCTGGGTCGATGCTGATGCCACTCCCCGTCCCGTGAAAGAGGTTCTCTTCCGGGCCGCCGAGCGTCGGGGCGTCGCTGTACTGCTTGTGGCCAATCGCTGGTTTCCGCATCCTCGGCACGCATTGGTCGGCTTCGTGCAGGTCGAGCAGGGACCCGACGAAGCTGACCACTACATCGCCGAGCATGCCGGGCCAGGTGACCTGGTAGTGACTGCCGACATTCCTCTCGCAGCCCGCGTGATTGCCAGTGGCGTAGCTGTCATTCAGCCGCACGGACGCGAACTCGACGCCGAAAGTATCGACGAAGCCCTGGCGCTGCGAGATTTCAAGGAGGCTTTGCGCGACTCAGGCACGATGACCGGTGGCCCGCCGCCGTTCAGCGCGAAGCACAAGCAGCGCTTCTCGAATGCATTGGACCGCTGGGTCAGCGCTCGTCGCTAGGCAGAGGACGTCTTGTTCGGAACCCGCCGGATGCCTTGACGGTGCGCCGCTACAGGTTTGTTGAGGTGATATGCCAGGTGAGCACGTCGCCCTCGATGGCTCCGATGTCCTCAGGTTCGAGCATTGCTCGCTGAGTGTTCCAGCGGTAGCGACGCAGCACCTTCTCCCGGTCGGACACTACATACAGCTCCGGCCTCCCATCTCCGTCGAGGTCGGCAGCGGTTGCGGCGTGCTCGTAGCCGCCCGAGTTGCTACCGAAGCCTCGCTGTTGCCACTGCTCGCCGTCTTCGCTGTCGAGCAGGAACAGTCCGATATTCATGGTGGTTGCGACCAGTTCGCGGCGTCCATCGCCGTCGAAGTCTGCGGCCAGCAAGACTCGGCACTGCCGGTCGGGGAACTCGGCGATGGTGTCGTGCCGGAAGTTGCCATCTGGCATCAAGCGGTGACGGCGAATGGTCACCGGGCCCGTAGGCTTGCCTTCTTCATCGAGGGGTGCCTCCCAGACGCTGAACAGGCTGGCCTTCTGCTCGTCACCGAGAGGTGTTGCGAGGATCTCCTTGGCGTGGGTGTCCTCGCGGCTCTCGACCACGGTTCGTCCGAAGCGCCCGTCCTGGTACCGGTACATGACGACGGCACCGGCCTGGGACTGGCCGAGACGGTTGCGAGCTGAGGGCGTGGCGAAGAACTCGACCCGTCCGTCTCCGTCGATGTCGCCGACTTCGATCTCGTGCACGAAGGTGCCGGGTGTGGAGTCGAGTTCGACGACTGAAGGATCCTGGCCCGGCCTGCTCTGCTCCAGTACGGCGATGACTCCCTGGTCGTGGGTGGCGAGGATGAACTCGTCTTCGCCGTCGTGGTCGACGTCGGCCTGTTCGAGGTCCCGTAGACGGTTGAACCTGCCGTCCCAGCGTCCCTCCCAGAGCGTTTCGTGCTGCCAGTTACCCGAGCGGACCGTCCACCTGCGGAGCAGTGCCCTGCTGCCGCCCAGGGTGACCAGCGAGTCGCCCAGCGCGTGGCTGCCGTGGAACACATCGGAGTCGGGGTCGTCGAGCTGGTAGCTTTGCCAGCGGCCGTTCTCATCTCGCCAGATGGACAGGCGCGCCGGGCCGGCTGTGGTCTCTTTGCCCGTGCGCGTGAACACCGACTGGCTGAGGATGAGGGTCGGCCGGGCCCCGCCCTGGGGCGGAGCGGCCGACACGGCTGGGGCTGTCGGGTCCTGGTCGGCAGGAGCAGGACTGGGTTCCGACGGGACAGTTGCATCTCGGCAGCCGGTCAGAGCGGTGACCACGGCGAGCAGAGCGACCAGTAGCAGTCGATCGTTGCACCGACTGCGCGCCTTGCTGTCCTGCCCGTTGGTTTCAGTCACGCGCTCTCCTTACAGCCAGCCTGCGGATGACGCGCGCAGGGCAGCGATGAACGCGGGGGTGGTACCACAGCAGCCACCGACCATCGACACGCCTGCCTGCAGGGCCGCTTGCTGGTCGCGGGCAAAGGCACCAGGGCTCGCGGGATAGCGCAGACCGTCCGGGGTCTCGCGCGGCTGGCCAGCGCAGGGCTGTAGGACCAGGGGAAGTTCGGTGGCCTCCAGTATCTGCCGACCGAGCCGAAGCATCTGCCCGGAGTCGAGGTTGCAGTTGCAGCCCACGGCGGTGGCGCCCGCCGCTCGCAGCCTCTGCAGGGCGAAATCGACGCGGTCGCCAGCCAGAGTACGGAAGCCGCTGTCGACTTCCGCGCAGGCTACTGAGGCAATGACGGGCAGCCCTGTGGCCACCGCAGCCTGCACCGCAGCCTGCGCCTCGCCCAGATCACACATCGTCTCGATGGAGATCAAATCTGCACCCGCCTCGCGCAGCGCCGTCGCCTGTTCGGCAAACGTCTGCTCGGCGATGGACAATTCGCCGTCACCGCTCTGGGGCCAGAGCCCGGTAGGACCGATGTTGCCGGCCACCAGGACCTCGCTGCCGGCGGCCTCCCGGGCCAGTCGTACCGCCAGCTCGTTCAGTTCCCGGCAGCGGCCGGCGAGTCGCTCGCTGGTTGCCAGGCGGGCGGGGTTGGCGCCGAAGGTGTGGGTCTGAATGATGTCGCTGCCGGCGGCAACGAAGGCGCGGTGGGTGGCGAGAATGCGTTCCGGATGATCGAGCAGCCACTCTTCAGGCTGTCGACCCGGCTCGAGGCCCATGGCGATGAGAGCCGAGCCCATCCCGCCGTCCAGGAGCAGTGGGCCGCCAGAGAACACCCTGCTAAGAACCCCGGTTCTTCTTTCCGACCCAGCGGAAGCCATCCATGATTGCCACCTCGTCGTACTCGTACTGGAATCCGGTGGCTTCTCGGAAGGCCTTGCCGTCGATGACGACCGGATGCTTGACGTGCTCGACCGCGCCGGCTGGGAGATTGGGAAAGCCGAAGCGTCCCAGCACGTGCCGATACAGCGGCTCGGGAATGGGGATGGGCTGACGGTTGGTACCGAAGCACAACTGGTTGAGCGGTACCGGCGGCGGGCCTTCAACGTTGAACACGCCGCGAAGCTTCTTTTCGAGGGCAAGTCGGATGGCCAACGCGGCATCGCGCTCATCGATGAACTGGAATAGCGGGTCGAAGCCGGCAACCGTGGGCACACGGTGGGCTGATAGGAAGCCGCCCAGGGTGCCGCGCGCCGAAGGGCCAAGGGTGTAAACGATGCGTAGCACCGAGGTGTTCAGCTTCGGCCAGCGCCACAGGGCAGCGCCGGCGAACAGGGCAGCCGCGACCAGGTCGGCGAGCTCGGGGAAGGTGGCTGCGCCGAGGGGGGGCTCGTCTTCGGTACGATATAGGGGGGCGTCTGGAGCCGCCCCGTAGACGGTGTGTCGGCCGACGAACACCGCGCTCTTGACCTTGTAGTTGTGGCAGTGATCGAAGATGGACCGGGTGCCGCCCAGGTTGATGCGAAAGCGCTCGCCGGGGCTGGCAGTGAAGTGGGTGACCGTGGCCAGGTGGACCAGGCCGTCGGGCTTCCAGGTGCGGAACACGTCTTCGGCCGGGCGCTTGCGGACATCGGCCACGACCACCTCGACACCTTCCGGCGCGTCGTTCCACGGGCGTCGGTCGATGCCCATGATCTTGTGGCCCCCGCGGAGCAGTTGAGTCGTGACGGCCTGGCCAAGGCCGCCGGTAATTCCGGTGACGACGACCTTCATTCGTCGATCCTCCCAGCCTGCTCTCGGAGCAGCCGCTCGCGGCGCGTGACGCGGCCCTCGGCGATCAACTCATCCACCCGTTCGCGAACCTCGGCAACGTAGTCCGCGATGGTCTCGTCGCTCTCCCGGCCATCGCCCTCGAAGTGCATTGGTTCGCCGTAATGAATGGAGCAGCGGATGGGTAGTGGTACCGGCACGATGTGCGCAGGGACTGGCACGTAGGGAGCTCCCAGCAGTTGTGCGAGGGGCTTGATGTGCCAGAGGGTCGGGAAGGCTTCCTCGCCGCCGATGAACGAGAACGGAATGATGGGGCTGTTGGTCTGCAGGGCGATGCGCATGAAGCCGGTGCCGAAGCGCCTGGTCTGGTAGCGGTCTCGGTACAGCTTGCCGATGCCGCGTACGCCTTCCGGGAACACCATGAGCAGCCGTTCATCCTGCAGCAGCCGAACCGCGTGCTGCGGTAGGCCGGGCAGTTGACCCATGCGGCTGAACATCGGCGAGACCATCGGCCAGTACTGGGCGAACTTCTCCACCATGCCGTGCAGCAGGCGCGGCGGCTCCATCTCGAAGAACACCGAGGCCAGGACCATTGCAGCATCGACAGGAATGCCGCCCGAGTGGTTGCCGATGACCATCGCGCGGCTGCTGGTCGGCAGGTTCTCGACACCGTGCACCTGGACGCGGAAGTAGTGCCGGTAGGCAGGAGCGAGCACCGAGAATACGAAGCCGAGGTGATCCCTGGAGATACCGTAGGGGTCGAGCCCGTAGCGGTTGAAGGGCAGGGGCATCCGCTTGAGTCGGTCCTTTACCTCGGCGTCGGTCAGGTACTGCCACATCGCGATTCGGTTCCCCGGGTTGGCGGACTGGGCCCGCCTTGGCCGCGCGACCCCGGTGCAGGACGCTGCCAGGGTTCATTCTAGGGTAGCTTCCCCGCGCCCGCTCAGTTCTGGCTCGACGAGCGCAGGCCCTCGCCAAGCTCGCGAGACGAGTCGGACAGCCACTCCTGCAATTGCGAGCATGCCTCGTCCGCAAGTTCATGCTGAGCACGGCGATAGCACTTGCACCTGTCAGCCAGGAAGGGCTCCTGCCAGGGCACCCAGGGCTCGAACTCGGCAAAGGCATCGATGCATGGCCGTGGATCAGCGGTGGTCAGTGCGACCTGTAGCCGTACCTCCTTGCGAGCTTCCTCGAGTATGTGTGCCGCGAAGGGCTTGCTGAGGGCAGCGAACAGGGCCGGCGCGAGGCCAGGATCGCGGCGAGCCAGCAGCACCGACAGGTCCAGCGCCCGAGCCATGACGCTCGTGTCGACCCAGGGGTCGCTCCGGAACGCGACAAAGGCCCGCTCGAGTTCGGCTGCACCCTCTGCGCCACGGCCCAGGCGGGTGAACATTCGCGCCGAGATTGCGGCGGCCTCGACGGGCCGCCTGGCGTGCAGCGTCGGCAAGAGGTTTGCAGCCTGGGGGTCGGCCTGCTCTGCGAGACACTCCACGACCAGCAGCAGGTCGATGTCACTGCGAGGGGGCATGGATTGGCTGAACCACTCGTCGCAGGCCAGGGTCAGCTGCTCGGCAGCGAACGCGCGTCGGGACCGCGTCCGGGCTGCTTCGTCGGCCGGCAGTCCGCGCCGCAGGGGCGGGACTCCGCCGAGGGCGACGTCGCGCGCGGCGGCGAGGTCGCGGACCAACTCCCAGTCAACACCTGTCAGGCCAGGTGGCAGGTGCTCACCGCGGTTCACTGCGAGCTTGCGCAGAGCCGGGATCGAGAACAGGCCAGTGCGTCCGGCGTTTCGTGCGAAGCCGAACTCGATGATCGGGCGGTCGTCGGTGTTGATCCAGGCACCCTCTTGCGCGGCGATCGAACGGGCAAAGCCGGCGTTGGCCAGGTAGGCGCTGTACAGCCCTTCCAAGCCCGACACCCCCCAGGTGTAGCGCATCCCTGCGTCGAAGGGGGGCTGTGCCAGGCGAGCAGCCAGTCGTTCGCGGTTGTGGTCGATAGGTTTCCGAGACGCGGTGAAGGCCATGTCCATGTGGTGCACCGTCCAGGTCTCTACCTCCGGGAACACCGAGGCTATCGTGGCGTAGGCAGTGCGTACCAACTCCGGGTCGACGTGGTAGCCCTGCAACCACTGCACGAAGATGCCGCCCTCTTCGAGGCGATGCTGCACGCCGTCGTAGAAGTCCTGGCTGAACAGGCTCGAGATCCCTGCGCGGTAGGGATTGGATGGCTCCGAGAAGATGATGTCGTAGCGCTGGTCCGAGGTGAGCAGGTGCTCGCGACCATCTCCGATGATGACGTTGACCTTCGGATTGTCGGGTGCGTCGAAGTTTACCGCGCGGCAGGCTTCGGCCACCTCGAGGATGGCGGGCTCGATCTCCAACACGTCTACCTGCTCGATTCCCTCGACCTGGGCCAGCCAGCCGGCGGTTGTACCGGTGCCGTGGCCGATGATCAGTGCCTTTTTGGGATTCGGATGCAAGGCGGCGGCCAGCAAGCCGGACATCACCGTGGTGGCGGCGTCCGCGCGCGCGCTGCTGTCCGACTTGCCGTTGACGATGAAGGTCCAGCCGTTGGTGTCGTCGAGGGCGACGCTGCTCTCGCGTCCGTCGGTCTCCCAGCGTAGCGAACGGTTGTGGGCATGGACGCTGTCCTTGAAGCCGGCCTGGTCTTCGAACGACGTGTCGAGCATGCCCAGGCCGATGGGACTGTGGCGCCAGAATGCGGTGGGGCCGGGTGCCGGCAGCAGGGCCAGCCCCACTGCGGCGAGCAGGATGGCAGCCAGGGGCTTGCCGTGGCGGTCACTGTCGCGCAAGGCCAGCAGCGACGCGATCCCGCCGAGTACCAGCAGTGCAAGCGCCGCGGCCCGCCACGCGCCTGGCGCCGAAAGCAGGGGGATGAGCCCGAAGCCGCCGACCACCGAGCCGAAAATGGCACCGGCTGTGTTCCAGGCATAGGTCTGACCCACTTCGCGGCCAATTCGCTCGTCGTCGTCGCCGAGAATCGCGATCAGCAGCGGGAACTGGTAGCCCGACACCAGTGCGGCTGGCAGCACGACGATACAGATCACCACGAGCCAGGCGACCACCAGGCCGTCAAAGCCCAGGTCACGCAGCCCCAGCAGTACGCTGGCGAACATGGCGAGATGGTCTCCCAGCGAGAAGGGGACCAGCAGGAGGACAGCTTCCAATGAGCAGGTGGTGGCAAAGGCGGCCAGTCCCGGTCTGCGCCGGGTGCTGCCGCTTCCGTACAGCAATCCGCCCAGGCCCAGGCCCAACAGCGCGATGGCGAGAATCAGACCGAAGGTGTAGGAGGAACCGCCCAGCAGGGGCGCCAGCATTCGGTACCAGACCAGTTCCATCAGCAGGAAGACGCCGCCGACTATCGCCGCCGCAGGCAGGATGAAGGGGATGTTACGAGCTCCGCTGCCCCCCTTGTGAATGACATGGTCCTGTTTCTGAGCCGGGGGCGGCCGGTCGCCGCGTCGCCGGGCCAGGGCGAGCGCGAGGACCACGACGAGACCGTTGATCAAAGCAGCTATCCAGATCGAGGTCCGGATTCCCAGGTGCTCGAGGCTCCAGAGCGTCGTAACCAGTGCCCCGATGACCGCGCCCAGCGTGTTGGTTCCGTACAGAAGGCCGAGGTACCGCCGTCCGGTATCGCCGGCTTGCTCGGAGAGTTCAGATGCAGCCTTCGCTACCGCCGGCAGCGTTCCACCCATGAGGAAGGTGGGCAGGCCGAGGACCACAGTGGAGAGGATGAGCCGCAGGACATTGCCGCCGAAGTCTCCCAGTTGGGCGCTGCCGCCGAGGCCCAGGTAGATGGACCGTACAGCGATCACCAGCAAGGGGCTTGCCGCTGCGGCCAGGGTGATCCCCAATTCGAGCTTCGCGTACAGCTCGATGGGGTTGCGGCTGCGGTCAGCGCGTCGGCCGAGAAGCAGGCTTCCGAAGCCCAGCCCGGCCATGAAGATTGCGACCACCGCGGCCTGTGATGCCGTGGAGGACCCAAACACCAGCCGCAGCAGGCGCAGCCAGGCTACCTGGTAGACCAGAGCACAGAAGCCCGAAGCAAACAGGAGCAGCGAGATCGGCAGGGTCGCGATGGGGGCGCCTGCCCGCGCAACGTCCGCGTCCCGGCCTACCGAGGCCGATTCAGATGCACTCATAGAGGTCGCGTGCGGCTTGCTATGCGGTCAGTCGACCAGGTCGAGGACGTAGTCAATGTCGAACGGCCACAGGTCGTCATTGACGACATTCATCTCACGGTCGATGACTACATAGGTTGGAAAGCCGGTGACGACGTAGTCACCCTGGCTCAGGTTGGTATCGGCAGTTACCGGGTGCTCGAGACCGTACTCGTCGGCCCAGTCGTTGATGTCCGAGTTTGTCGGAGGGTCGCTGGCAAGGTTCTGTTGCATTGCCGCCAACATGATGACTTCCCCTTCGCCTCGTTCCCACAACTCCTGTCCGTGCGGCGCATTCGCCTGGCATGGACCGCACCACTGCGCGAACACGTCGAGGACCAGGACCTTGCCGTAGAATTGGTAGATGTCGAGTTCGTCTCCGTGCTGGTCGAGCAGGGTGGCATCGTGGGCGATGTCGCCGGTGCGATATCCGCTGCCTTCGAGGTCGTCCGGGACGGCGCAGGGCACTGCCTGCCACCAGGTGTTTTCGGGCCAGACGCGTGTCGTCAGGCCGTTGTCGACGCCCCCTACACAGTCGTTGTCGATGCCGTCGCAGATCTCGTCTGCCTCGGGGTTGATGTCTGCGTTGGAGTCATCGCAGTCGTCGCTCCGGTAGCCGAAGCCGTCGCCGTCTTCGTCGACCATGCAGCCGCCGAAGGCCAGCGACAGGGCGAGCAGGATCACGACGCTCAGGGGTTGACTACGCATTGGCAGGGTCTCCAGGGAAGGCTCCAGTCGTTATTGCGGGGCCAGGTCGCGACGAGTGAAGGTCGACAATTCGGAAGAAGCGTAGACCAACCCGGGCGGGGAGGCCAGTGAACTGTGGCGCGGCAATTGGGGGCTAGTGGTCACTCTCGAGGAGGCCGTGCTTGACCATCCAGGCCAGTAGGAACGACGCGCGCCACGGCGAGTGAGGGTAGATGGTCTCGGCCAGAGTTCTCTCCAGGTGGTCGAACTCCGTGGCTTCCGCCGTCAGCTGCAGAGCGCTCATCACGGCGTGGCCGTCGAAGATGTTGGTCAGCTCGGGATAGATGGGATAGGCATTTTCCTGCTGGCAGCAGGCGTCCGCCAGTGCGGATCGCTTTACGCGTCGTGCGCCGTTGCGAACGGTGGTGGGGTAGTGGCCGAAGACTTGCTGGAAGTCCATGATCAGCGGGTGCCTGCTGGCCGGCTGGCGGGTAAACGGACGCGTCGCCAGCCTGTTCCAGACGGTTTCGTACTGGGGGATCACCCGGCTCCAGTCATACAGTGTGCGCGCTCGGGCCCGCCCGGCTTCGCCCATCGTCCGTCTTCGCGGCTCATCCTGGTACAGCGAAGTCATCGCGTCGGCCAACTCGTTGAGGTCGACCTCGATGCTTTGTCCGAGGAACAGGTGCAATGGGCGCTGGTAAAGCAGCGGCCCCAGCTCGGAAACCCGCTCCATGTCGGCGTTCCAATGGGTGGCGACGCGGATGCCCACCTCGGCAGGAACGGTGTCCTTGTAGCCATTCAGGTCGGCGGCGACGATGGCCAGTCCGGCTGCCATCGCTTCGATCACGGTGATGCCGAAGGTCTCCTGGGGATTGTCCGACGGTGCGATGAACAGGTCGGCAGCAGAGAGCAGGCCAGCCTTCTCCTGTTCGGGGAAATCGACTCGCAGGGTTAACTGGTCGGCCAGTCCCAACCCCTGCGCCCAGAGTTCCAGCATTTCGGGGGTCTTGGTGCCCTGGCGAGCACCGGCAAGCAGAAGCCAGGGTGTGCGCCCGTCCGTTCCGACCGCCTCTTTGAAGCTGGCGAAGGCCGACAGGACCGGGAAGATGTCCATTTTGTCGAACTCGGTGAAGCGCGCCATGCTCAGCACCACGAAGGCGTCGTCCGGGATGCCGAGTTCGCGGCGCACTGCTGTGCCGTCGCCACCGTCGAGTTCATCGCAGGAGATGCCCAGGGGTACGACGGGCAGTTCCCACTGGGGCGCGGTCAGTGCCAGGCCCTCGCCGGCAAGCCCCTCCCGAACGCTGGTGAAACATCGCTCGAGCACCTCTTTGCCGGGCCCGCTGGAACAGAACACGGCATCGGTTGCGCTCGGCCGTGCCAGGCAGGTGTTCAGGTAGTTGGTCATCATGTCGGGGTAGCTGAGTGAGTGGATCTGGCCGGTCACGGGAACGGCTTCGTTGGCGTAGCGATTCCGTAGGACGATCAGCGGCCCCATCTGCTCGGCGTGGGAGTTCTGGTGGATCACCGAGATCTCACCGCGGGAGAGGGCTTCGGGTAGATCCAGCAGGTTACGGACCACGATGCGATCGACGAGGTCGGACTCGTAGCCTTTGAGGAGGCCGCTCACGCCCTCGATGTCGGTGTTCTCGCCTACGAAGAAGCAGTAACGGTCGAAGCTCCCATAGCGAATCATCGCGCGCAGGAAGGAAGTGTTCGCGACCTTGCGGCCGACCAGGATGTCGTTCCCCTGGCCGGGTGCACTGACAAATGAACCGGGCCGGGCAAAGGCGGCGAGCGTGCGAGTCACTCGGCGGCCTCGGACGGCTTATCGGGGGTGGAGGAGGCGGTGCTGGCGCCGCTGCTGTCGGTCTGCCCTTCTCCCCTGCCTTTGCCACGGCCTCGTCGTCGTCGCCGCCGTTTCCCGCTCCCGGGCTCGCCTGCCTGCTCGGCCTTTGCCTTTCGGGCCGCCTTCCACGTGCTGACCTCTTCGACCAGTTCGTCGCCGAACGCCTTGACCTGCCAGCGTCGGATCTCGACGATCCGCGATAGCTCCGACGCTTCTTTTGGTTGCAGCGCTGCGACGCCCTTGAGGACGGTGTTGTTGACGATCATCCCGGGGCCGAGTTTCTCGTCTTCGGCCCGCTTGTTGCGCCACTGGCGCAGGTGGGCGAGCAGCGGCTCGTTGTCGCGGGTAAAGGGTGGCAGGTTGCTCTGTTCCTTCTTGGCGCGCGTCTTGGTCGGAGCGGGCGGCGGGCTCTTGTCGCTGGTTCCGGTGCGGACGGCGGCCAGCACTTCGCGGCAGTAACGGCGCACCAGGTGATGGTTCTCGCCGAGGGCCTTCTGCATTGCAGCCTTGTCGGTAGGGGCGCATGCCGCCACCTTCAGACAGGAGTCGTTGGACCAGACCTTGAAAGAGGGACGATTTCGTTCGTGGGCAAATTTGTCGCGCAGACTGCAGATGGCTCGAAGAACCCGCAACTGGTCTGCATCGAGCTTGCTCGCCCCCTTGATTCGGATGCAGTCGTCCGGTTGGTAGGCGCGGCCCGTCCACTCGCGCGACTCGAGCAGGGAGAACTCTTCCTCCAGCATCTCGGTACGGTCGCGCTCCCTGCCTTCGCTTGCCAACAACTTCATCAGTGTCGGCAGGTAGTGGGAGTCGAGTCGCGCGTAGTCGAGGTGTTCTTCCTTGAGGGGTCGTGATGACCAATCGTGACGCTGGTACCTCTTGTTCAGTGTGACGCCGAAGTAGTTCTGTACCAGGTCGAACAGGCCGAACCGTTCGTGCCCTACGGCCTGGGCAGCGATCATCGTGTCGAAGATGTTGCAGAATCGGAATCCGAAGTCGCGCTTCATGCTCACGATGTCGAAGTCTGCGCCATGGAAGATCTTGATGGTGTCGGGATTCTCCATTAGCGGCGCCAGTGGACTGAGATCGCGGACGGTCAGCGGATCGATGATGTAGTCGGGTCCGGTGTTGCCGGTGATTTGCACGAGGCAGCAGGACTCGCGGTAGGAGAACAACGAGTCGCTCTCGGTGTCGATGCCAAGTACGGTCGCCGACTCCAGTGCTGTCAGCACCTCGCCGAGCTCGGCGTCGCTGGTGATGTACCGGTAGCCGTGGTCGGCGACTTCGACTGTCATTCTTCTGTCGGACTCTCGGCAGACTTTTCGGCTGCGGCCAGTTCGCGTGGGCCAAAGCCCCACGGCATGAGTTCCTGCACCGACGCCGTGCGCTGGTCGCCGTTCAGGTTGGCCATGAGGACCATTGCTTCGGACGCAAAGTCGACCATGAACTGTCGGCAGGCACCACAGGGGCCTGGGGCATCCTGGGTGGCGCAAACCACTGCAACTTCGGAGATCTCGCGTTCGCCGCTGTGAATGGCGATGCACAGGGCGAGCCTCTCGGCGCAAATGGTCAGGCCGTAAGAAGAGCTCTCGACGTTTGAGCCGGTGTAGATCTTGCCCGATGCGCCTCGGACGGCAGCGCCAACCCGAAAGCGTGAGAACGGCGCGTGCGACCGTGCCCGCGCCGTGATCGCTGCTTCGAGCAGTTCCTGCAGGCTCGCGTCGCTCATGACTCGCCCCACCAGGACGGGCGGCTTGCGGCCAGGCAGCGGAGTACACTGACGAACCCGGCGGTTGCCTGCTGACCTGCTACAGCCACCTCTTCGTGGCTGAGTATCTGTTCCTCGCCACCGGTGCCCGCAGCGGCGTTGGAGATGAGCGAGATACCCGCTATGCGCGTGCCCATGTGGCGTCCCGCGATGGCCTCGAGAACGGTGCTCATGCCGACGACGTCGGCGCCGAGAGTAGCCATCATGCGGATCTCAGCAGGAGTCTCGTAGCTTGGGCCCAGTACTCCTACGTAGACCCCCTCCTTGACCGCAACTCCGGTGGTACGTCCGGCGGCGACAAGGGCCGCGGTGATCGACGGGTCCCAGGCGCGAGTGAGGTCGGGGAAGCGCGGTCCCAGGGCGCTGTTGTTGCGTCCCTGCAATGGATTTCGGCCCGTGAGGTTGATGTGGTCGGTGATCGCCATAAGGTCACCTACCCGGAGGCTCGGCGTGATGCCTCCTGCCGAGTTGGTGATGAGCACGGCCTCGGCTCCCGCACCGGCAAGGACTCGCATCCCGTGCACGGCTTCATCGGCGGTGTAGCCCTCGTACAGGTGGACGCGTCCCCGCAGAACGACCACGGTCATGCCATCGAGGGCGCCAACGCAGATGCTGCCCGTGTGACCGGCAACCGATGGCAGTGCGAAGCCGGGGATCTCCGAGTAAGGAAGTTCGCGCAAGTCGTCGAGTTCGGTGGCCACGCCGCCGAGGCCAGAGCCCAGAATCAGGCCGAGGAACTCGCCGTTGGCGATTCGCTCGTCCCATTGACGAAGCGCTGTTATCGACTCGTTGATGCTGTCCTCGACGTTGCTCATCTGCGTCCGTTCCCGGCTGGGGGGTGACCCTCAGCCCACAAGGGTTCCTGCGATGTTGGCAGTCAGAAATGCCGCGAGCGTGCCGGCGATCATTGCACGGAATCCCACCCGAGCGAGATCGCTGCGTCGATTTGGCGCGATTCCGCCAATTCCACCGAGTTGAATGCCGATGGATCCGAGGTTGGCAAAGCCGCAAAGAGCGTAGGTGACAATCACTGTGCTCCGATACGATAGCCCGGCAGCTGAATCGGCGAGTCGAAGGTAGGCGACGAACTCGTTGAGGATGGTCTTGATGCCGAGCAGCTCGCCGACGGCTGCGCACTCAGCAGCCGGAACCCCCATGGCCCAGGCCAGGGGCCAGAAGACATATCCGACCAGCACTTCGAGGGTCAGGTCCGGCAGGCCGACCAGGCCAGCCAGGGCGCCAATTCCACCGTTCAGCATCGCCACCAGGGCAAGGAAGGCGAGCAGCATTGCGGCGACGTTGAGCGCCAGCTTCATACCCTCGCCGGCGCCACGCGCCGCTGCGTCCAGGACGTTGATGTCGATCTTCTCGACGTGGATGGCGAGCTTGCCCTGGGTCTCGGGCACCTTCTCTTCGGGGAACATGATCTTCGCGACTACCAGGGCTGCGGGAGCGGACATGACTGAAGCCGCGATGAGGTGTCCGGCGATGTCGGGAAAGATGCCGCTGAGCATGCCGACATAGGCAGCCATAACCCCGCCTGCGACCGTCGCGAAGCCTCCGGTCATTACCGCGTTGAGTTCCGAGTCGGTCATCTTCTCGATGAAGGGTCGTACCACCAGTGGCGCCTCGGTCTGGCCGACAAAAATGTTGGCCGCCGCCGACAGGCTCTCGGCACCCGATGTCCCCATGGTCCGCAGCATTACGAATGCCATGCCGCGCACCAGAAGCTGCATGACTCCCAGGTGGTAGAGGATGGCCATCAACGCCGAGAAGAAGATGATGGTTGGCAGCACATTGAAGGCGAAAAACGCACCGGTCGATGCGACCATCTCCATGCCCTGCTCCGTTGCGGCTGGCGGAGGCTGCAGTTGCGCCATGGGGGCAGCCGGGTCGCGCAGCCCGACGGGTACCTGGTGGTCGACCAGCCCACCGAAGATGAAGCGCGATCCCTCGGTGGTGTAGCCGAGCAGCGTCATCACCAGGTCATTGAGTCTTGCGAACAGCCACTTGCCGGGCCCGGTCTTGAGTACCAGCAGCGCAAACAGGAACTGCAGGCCGAGACCCCAGCCGATGACTCGCCACGGGATCACCCTGCGGTTGTTGGACATGGCCCAGGCGAGCAGGAGCAGCAGGGCGATCCCGAACAGGGACTGCAGGCGGGCCGTCAGCGGCACGGGCTCGCGGGTTTTTCCTTCGAGGGCGGAACTGAGGCCGGTGGCCGCGGAAGGCTCGGCTTCGACGACTGTTGCCGGTGTCTCGACGGCTGAACTGTCCTCGCCGGGCGGGGCGGGTGCTGCGCTGTCGTCTGCTTGAGCCGAGATCCATCCCGCGGAGAGCATGAGCAGGACGCCCAGGGCGAGGCCCGTGACGATGGGGTGCCGCATCATGTCGAGGCTTCCACCCGGTCGATGAGCAGCAGCGGCGCTGCCACTGGCTCGGGGACAATGCGTAATGCCCGGTAGGCGATGCTTTCGGCCTTCTCGACACCGCGGCCAGCGCGGTGAAGCAGGCGAGCCCAGGGTTGTCCCGCCCGTACCTTTGCTCCTTGCTGCAGCTCCAGGTTGATTCCAACGCCCGGGTCGGGCGCGGCACCGTCGGAACCTCGGCCGCCGCCGAGTTCTGCAGCGGCCAGGCCGATGTCCAGGGCATCCAGAGCCTCGACCCAGCCGTCGCTTGGAGCGAGCAGCACCTTCTCTTCGGTATCCGCGAGTCCTTCGAGGAGCCCGGGGTCGTCGACCGCTCGCGGGTCGCCACCCTGTGCTTCGACCATCTGCCGGAAGGTGTGCAGCGCGGTGCCGCTGTCGAGTGCGGCCTCGAGCCGTTGGCGCAGTCCGCTGACTTCTCGTTCGTGACCCGAGGCGAGGATCGCTGCTTCGCCGAGGTCCAGGACCAGAGTCCGCAGGTCGGAAGGGCCGCCCCCGCGCAATGAGTCGATGCTCTCGCGTACTTCGTTGGCGTTGCCGACAGCCAGCCCCAACGGCGCCTCCATGCGGGTGAGCAGGGCGGCCGTGCGTCGGTCAGCACCCTCGCCAATGGCCACCATGACCTCTGCGAGTTGGCGCGCATCGGCTTCGGTCTTCATGAACGCGCCGCGCCCGACCTTGACGTCGAGGATCAAGGTCGCCGCTCCTTCGGCCAGCTTCTTGCTGAGGATGGACGGAGCAATGTGGTCGATGCTGGGCACGGTCGCCGTGCGGGATCGAAGGTCATAGAGCGTGCGGTCCGCCGGTACCAGGTCGGCGGTCTGGCCGGTGATGACACAGCCGACGCTGGATACGACCTTGTTCATCTCGGTGCTACTGAGGTCGGTACGGTAGCCGGGGATTGCCTCGAGCTTGTCGAGGGTGCCACCGGTGTGTCCGAGTCCGCGACCGGAGATCATCGGCACCGCGTAGCCCACAGCTGCCATCAGCGGTGCCCACACCAGCGAGACCTTGTCGCCGACGCCGCCGGTGCTGTGCTTGTCGATCGTCGGCCGGTCGAGGTGGTCCCAGCACAGGATCTCGCCGCTGTTCATCATCGCCAGGGCGTACCCGGTCCGTTCGGACTCGCTCATCCCACGCACGAAGATCGCCATCAACAGGGCCGCCAATTGTTCTTCGGTGGCGCTGCTGCTTGCGGCGGCGGCTACGAACTGGTGCAGTTCTGCTGGGCTTAACTCGCCCCCGTCGCGCTTCTTGGCGATGAGATCGCGCAGGTCCGTCGGCATGAAGTTCAGTAGTCGCCTGTGCCTTGACCGCCCGTGACTACAGCGACCGAGGACGACGCCCCGAGTCGGTCCGCACCGGCCTCGATCATCTCCCAGGCATCTTCGTGCGTGCGGACGCCGCCGCTGGCCTTGACCTGCATTCCGCTGCCACCGACCACCCGCTTCATCAGCCGGACGTCTTCTATGGTGGCGCCGCCGCCGCCGAAGCCGGTGCTCGTCTTGACGAAGGCGGCCTTCGCCTCACGGGAAAGGACGCAGGCAGCGACCTTCTCCTCGTCCGTGAGCTTGCTGGTCTCGAGGATGACCTTCAGCGGGTAGGGCTTGCTCGCTTCTACCGTCGTGATCAGGTCCTCGAGTACGGCCTCGTAGTCACCAGACTTGAGCGCGCCGATGTTGATGACGGTGTCAATTTCGCGGGCGCCCAGCTTGATGGCTTCCTGCGCTTCGAAGGCCTTGACCTGTGGCAGCGAGGCTCCCAGCGGGAAGCCGACCACGCAGATGGGTACGGTCTGGCTGCCGCGCAGCAGGTCGGCGCAGAGGGCAACGTTCGAAGAGTTGATGCAGACCGAGTAGAAGTTGTGGCGCTTCGCCTCTTCGCACAATCGCACCACCTGTTCGCGGGTCGCGTCGGGCTTGAGCAGGGTGTGGTCGATGCGTCGGGCAACGCGACTGTCGGAGCGGCCGGCAGCATGGATCAGCTGGGTGGGGACAAGAGTTGCGTTGCTGTTCCAACCGCCGCCGTATTGCACCTTGAACAGGGGGTCATCCCCCAGGGCTGGTGGCCGACCACCTCCGAGCCGCTCCCGAACCCGTGCCACCAGCAGGTCGACCAACTCGTCCATTTGCCTCGAATTCATGCGCGCGAGACTAGCACGGGTCGTCGATCAGCGCCGTTTCTGGGGCCTTGTTGCAGGGGGCTACTCGTCGAAGCGGCTGCGCATGATTGTCCACAGGGCGGCAACGCCATCCTTCCAGGTGATCTTCTTGCCTTCAGCGTAGTCGCGACCGGAGTAGGAGATCGGCACTTCGTAGACCCGACAGCGTCGCGACGCAATGCGTGCGGTGAACTCCGGCTCGAAGCCGAACCGGTCCTGGCGCAGTTGCATATCGCTGATGATCTCGCGCCGGAAAGCCTTGTAGCAGGTCTCCATGTCCGTGAGGTTGAGGCCGGTCAGCACGTTACTCAGCATCGTCAGGAACCGATTGGCAAGGTAGTGGTGGTAGTTCAGGACCCGGTGCGGTCCGCCCAGGAATCGGCTGCCGTAGACCACGTCGGCTCGACCATCGAGCAGTGGTTCGAGCAGCTTGCCGTAGTCCCGCGGGTCGTACTCGAGGTCGGCGTCCTGGATGAGGATGATGTCGCCGGTTGCGGCGCGAAAACCAGTTCGAAGTGCTGCTCCCTTGCCCTGGTTGAACTCGTGCAGCAGCACCTGGACCTGTGGATGTTGCTCGGCGAGCCCGGCAATGAGCTCGCGGCTGCCGTCGGTACTGCCGTCGTCGATGAGCAGCACCTCCATGCGGTAGTCCTGTGCCAACACGCGACTCACCAACTCGGCGACGAAGTCCCGCTCGTTGAAGACCGGAATGACGACACTCAGCAGAGGCGGGCTGTCCTTGCCGGTTGTGGTCTTGCTTCGGGCTTTGGCCATCAGCGAAGCCTTCGGATGCGGGTGGTGAAGACCCCATCGCTGGTGTTGATTTCCAACAATTCCTGCCGGTTGGCGCTGCACCAATCTTCGAGGTCGCCCTCGACGCCGGGGTCGTCCGCGACCACCGTCAGCACCTCGCCGAGGCCCACCTTGCGGATGGCGCGGCCCGTCTTGATGATAGGAACCGGGCACAGCAGGCCCAGGCAGTCGAGCTGCCAGCGGCCGTCGTCGGTTCGGGACAGGGGCAGGGGAGTGGGGGGCATCGCGGCCACTGTAACAGCCCGCCGCCCCGGCCGAACAGGTCGCCAAGCGGAACGACGCTGGTCTACGATGCGCTGCATGTGGATTGTTCGTTGCATCGTGCCCGCTCTGCTGGCGGTCCTACTGGTGGCAGGCTGTCGCGATGACCGAGGGCCGGGAGACGGGTCTCTGCTGGACGCTGTGCTGGTCGCCGAGCCCGGGGAAGCGATTCTGGGCGAGATCGTGCGGTTCGACGCCGGAGGTTCGCAGGACCTCTCGGGGATCGAAGGGCGTTTCTCGGACAGCTCGTTCACCGAGTACCGATTCGACTTTGGCGATGGAGTCGCCAGCACCGTCGAGCTGTACTACGTGGACCATGTGTATGCCGCCATCGGCGAGTACACGGCAACGCTGACGGTGGTCGCGGGCGAGTCCGAGGCGAGTGCGACGGTCCAGGTTGTGGTCAGCGCGCCGCCGCCGGTGATCGTGGCGGTTGATGTCTCGGGCGATGAGGTGGCCGTCATTGGCGAGTGGATTGCTCTGCACGGGCGTGGCTTCCGCGAGGACAACCTGCCCGAGGTCAGCTTCTCTGGTGTTCTTGCCACCAATCTCTCCTACGCCAGCGAGTACGAGATCCTGGTGCAGGTGCCTCCGACCACCGCTTCGGGATGGAACGACCTGCAGGTCGATTTCCCCCAGGATGACGAGGGGGACGCCGATTTCGAGATCTGGGTAGCTCGCTACGCCCTGGCGACGGATGCCTGGCGTGGTGCTGTCTACGTGGTGGAGTTCGGACAGGCCGACCAGTATTGGCCACGCAGCCAGAGCCTCGAGGTGGACAATGCGGCAGTGGTACGAATGTCGTCCGATGGGGCCTTTGCGATGGTTGGCGACGCTCGCTACCAGGCGACGCTCAGCCCGTCGGTGACTGTCGTTGACCTGACCGCGGACTGGCAGCCGGTAGTGGTCGCCGAGCTAAGCGACCTGGGGGTTGGTCCCTTGTTCGACATCTCGATTGCTCGCGACCGAAATCGTGCCGTTGTCAGTGACGCTGCCGGTTTTGTCGTCCTTGACTTGAGTGATCCCACCAACCCCACGCAACTCGGCGACCGCGAGGTCTACGCCTTTGCCAACATGGCGCCGACCGCACTGGCGCTCAGTGCCGATGGCTCGCGGTTGGCTGTACTCTCGACTTTCGCGCAGCGGCTGAGGTTCTACTCGATCACGCCGACCGGGCCCATCTACGAGACCTGGTCGGTGGATGTGGGCCCAGGCACGCAGGACCTGTCTCTGGCCAGTGACGGTTCGTTGGTGGTGCTGGGCGGTGGCGGTGAGGGGGCCATACCGCCGGACTTCTCGCTCGACAATACGACCCTGACCCTGGTCGACATCGACGCGACGCCGCCGACGAACGTGCACGGCGACGGTATCTTCCTGGGACTCGATGGCAGCGCGCCGATCCCCATCGACCTGGCGATGGGGAAATCGGGGCGGGCCTATGTCTCGACGCTCGACTCCAACTTCTCGGACATTCTCGATGCTTTCGGCAGCATCGCCGCCAACCCGGTGGATGTGAGTTCCTGGTGGAGCCTCGTGGAGTCGTTGTCAGGCCAGGGCTTCGGCTCGGTGCTGCCGGTGGATGGCGTCTACGAGGGCCAGTTGTTGGTAGGCGATGGACTGTTCAGTGCCTTTGGCTTCCAGGCGGGGGTCGACGTTCGTCCCGATGAGCACCTGTACGTGTCGACAGTCATTGGCCTGGGATGGACCCTCGAGGTGCTCACTGGCGACAACCTCGCCTACTTGAGCCTGGACCTCGACTACGGTGTCGGTGTGGGCAACCTGGTCACTGGCGAGGTCGAGGTGTTTCCCATGTACTCGGAGCCCATCGTCTCGTACATCGACTTCCAGTTGAACTATGACCTGGGCCCGTTGACAGCGCTGCTGCTACCGCCGTACGCCTTTGGTGAGGTGGCCGTTCAGCCGTAAGTGCTCGTCGGCTCGCTCCTGCAGTCGCTCTAGTCCCCATCGGCGCTTGCGACATAGGGTGCCAGGAACTCGCGGAAGTTCTGTGGCAAATCGCACGGCGCGAACTGCTGGAGATCAATGACACCGAGGACCATCTTCGCTTCGGCGCGAACCTCTGGGTCGTCGCCCTGCCCGAGTCGGAAGCGGAAGGTCACAGAGCGGTGTCCTATCCGAATGACGTCGATGGACATGCGAACCTGTTCGCCGAAGCGGAAGGGCTTGCGAAAGGAGCTCTCGATGTTCACGAGCGGGAATCCCAGGTTGTCGCGGTCGAGGATGTCGGCGTAGCTGCAGTCGGCTGCCTCGGTCCAGAAGTCCTCGAAGGCCCGGTGCATGCGGTCAAAGAGGGCGGGGTAGTACATCACGCCGGCATGATCGATCTCGCCGAAGCGGACCTCGTAGTGTTTGACGAAGCTGCGGCTCATGTCTCCTCCAGTTGATCCGGGATGAGCACCACTTTGCCCAGGACGCCACGGTCTTCGATGAGCTGGTGCGCCTCAGCGGCTCGGCTAAGTGGCAGGATCCGGTCGACCACCGGCCGAATCGCCCCCGTGCGAGCGGCTTCGAGTGCAGCGTCCAGATCGCTGTGGTTGCCCATGGTCGAGCCAATGATGGACAGCTGTCGGAAGAAGATGTGCCGCAGGTCCTCAATGGGATCATGGCCCGTGGTGGCGCCACAGGTGAGGATCCGACCGCCAGCGCGGGTCAGGCGCAGGCTTTGGTTCCAGGTGGCTTTGCCGACGCAGTCGATGGTGACATCGACGCCCTTCTTGTCGGTGGCGGCGCGTACCTGTCTGGGCCAGTCCTCAGCACGGGAATTGATCAGCACATCTGCTCCCAGTTCCCTGCACAGGGCCAGCTTCTCGTCGCTGGACGCGGTGGCGATCACCCGGCAGCCGCGGTACTTGGCTACCTGCACGCACATGGAACCGACGCCCCCCGAGGCGCCGAGGACAAGCACGCTCTCGCCGGCCTGGAGATTGCCGCGCGAAACACACATCCGCCACGAGGTAAGCGCAACCAGTGGGAAGGCTGCGGCCTGCGCGAAGCTCCAGTCACTCGGCATCGCTGCGCACTGTTCCGTAGCGACGACGAGCCTCGTGCAATAGGTGCCGTCGCCACTCTCACCGAGCAGTTGGTAGCCCCGGCACAGCGTGCTCTCCCCCTGTGCGCAGCGCTCGCAGGAACCGCAGGCACGTCCGGGGTTCAGCAGGACTCGGGCGCCAAGGGCCGGCTCGCTGACTCCCGGTCCGTGGCCGATGACCACGCCAGCTGCGTCGGCACCGGGGATGCGCGGTGGGGTCACGCCGGGGAGTTCGCGTCTCACCCATATGTCGAGGTGGTTGACCGCCGCGGCGCGCACATCCAGCAGGACCTGGCCCGGTCCCGGCTGTGGATCCGGCAACTCGTCGAGTTGCAGTACGCCGGGAGGGCCCTGCTCGTGGAACCTGATGGCTTGCACGGCGCGGATCCTACCAGTTGATGCAGGAAGGGGCAGGCGCTAGCCCTGTGGCTGGTGCTGCCGCGGAAGCTCCGCTAGCTTGCCGGTGATGTTTCCCGCCACCCGTTACCAGGGCAGCAAGCGCAAGCTGGTGCCCTGGATCTTGAGTTGCCTTGCTGGCCTGGAGTTCGACTCGGCGGTCGACCTGTTTGGCGGCACCGCTGCGGTCTCTTACGCACTCAAAGAGCAGGGCAAGCGCGTCCTGTACAACGACTACCTGCGCTTCAACCACCAGCTGGGGCTGGCACTCATCGAGAACCAGGAGACGCGGGTAGACGACGAACTTCTCGAGCGGATTCTGGCAGCCGGTGAGCTGGAAGCAGAAGGTGCGGTTGCGACGGATTTCGTTGCGCGGACCTTCCAGGGTGTCTACTTCACCGACGAGGAAAACCGTTGGCTTGACCGGGTCGTGCCGGCGATTGCCGCAGTACATGATCGCTTTCAGCGAGCCATCTTGTGGAGTGCGCTCAGCCAGGCTGCGCTTATCAAGCGGCCCTACAACCTGTTCCATCGCGCCAACCTGGACATGCGCCAACGCAAGGTGCAGCGAAGCTTCGGCAACAAGGTCACCTGGGATCGGCCCTTCCCCGTCTACCTGCGGCGTTTCGTGGCTGAGTTCAACGCGGCAGTGTTCGACTCGGGTAGGCCGTGTACGAGTTCCTGTGCCGACGCGGGTGAAGTGGCGTGTGAGGCCGACCTCGTGTACCTGGATCCGCCTTACACCAACGGTCGCGGAGGCAGTGTCGACTACCACGGCTTCTACCATTTCCTCGAAGGTCTTCTGGACTACGATAATTGGTCCGACCAATTAGACAGAAGCCGACGGCACAAGCCTTTGCGGCGACGCCGCAACCCGTGGAACCGCCGCGGCGGGATCGCAGCTGCATTCGAGTCTGTGTTCGCCCGCTTCGAGTCTGTGCCCCTGCTGGTCGTTTCGTACCGGGCCGATGGGCTGCCCGGAGTCGCTGAGATCGAGTCGATGCTGCAGCGAACTGGCAGGCAGGTTCGTATCGAGACAGCCGCTGACTACAAGTACGCGCTGAGTGGCAAGGTTGCAGGAGAAGTCCTGCTCATCGCTACTCTTGCCGCCAGTTGACGAGCGCGGGGCGACTGTTCAGAGCCGGGTTCCGAAGCACTCGAGCTGTAATTCCGGCTAAGATGAGTTGGTGTTTCAGATCTGCCGTGCGACCTCCATCAAGAATCCCGGCTTCCTCCCCCTGTTGAGCCAGTTCTTGATCGAATCGTCTCGTCCCCTGCCGACGGCTGCGGATCTCGAGCGCCTGGACGACGCCATACGCCAGGGTCAGGTGCGCTTCTACATGGCATTGGAAGCCGACGAGCGGGTCATGGGGGTCGTGTCCCTGACGCTGGGATTCTCGACCATGCGCATGCAGCCCTTTGCGCTGCTCGCCGACCTGTACGTGCATCCCGGTCATCGTGGTCGTGGTGCCGCCTCTGCCCTGCTGCTCGCCGCCATGGATGCGGCTCACGAACTGCGTTGCGGCTTTCTTACCACCGAGACGGCCGGTGGCATGGAGGGCATTTTTCAGCGCTATGGCTGGCAGCAGACCACTGACGTCCTGGCCGTTGAGATCGACCCGGATGCGGCTCCGCCGAGCCTGACGATTACCGGAGATCTGGTCTTCGACTGAGGCGCTACTTCTTCGCCTGTACCTGTGGCCGGCGATAGTTGTCGGCGACGTTCGGGCCTGCCATGCAGCCGTCGGGTGTTGCCTCGCGGCCCTCGTAGCCAGACTCCCAGTCCCACGAGAAGTGCATGTGGTGCTGGTGGAAGGGCCAGCCGTCGCCGTAGGCCATCGCGCCGGTGAAGAAGTACGACCGTGCGGCGTCGTCGATCTTGCCGTCGTCGCGCATCTCGTTGGCGGCCTCTTGCAGGGCATCGGCGATTCGGGGGTCGACGCCAATGACCCGCAGGTGCTGGCTTTCGGCGAGCTTGCTCATGAAGAACACGGTGCGCTCGGCATCGAGGATGTCCGGGTCGTCAGTGCAGAAGTAGCCGTCTTCGGGGCAGACGGAACGACCGAGATTGTCTTCGCCAGTCTGAAAGTAGGCGATGTCGATGTCGTTGCCCTGGACGTGCGTGCCCTCGGGGTGGCGGAGCTGGTTCTCCATGCGGCCTGGAGTGTCGCCGTCGTCCTCGCTCATATCGAGCAGGCCGAGGGGCTTCGTATCGGGGTAGGCGGCGCGGGTAGCGGCGGCGGCATAACGCACCAGGTACATCACCTCGCGGCGAAGGTTGCTGTAGGCAGCCCAGTGAGACACGAGGTAGCCGTCGTCCTCGTTGTTCGCCTGCGGGAACTGCATGATGCGATTGCAGGGGCCGCTCTCGTCGTCGGGGTCCTCGTCCTCGTAGGCATCGTCACAGTCACGTGTCTCGTGGAACTTGGAGCGACGGATTTCGATGTCATAGTCGGCAGCGGCGCTGCTGTAGCCCTTGACCAGGAGGAAATGCGACTCTGGCTGGTCGGTGGGGTTGAACCAGGCGAGCCGCTCCCGCGCCTGCTCAGTGGCCGCCCACCAGATCTCTTCGCCGTTCTCGTCGACTTCCCACAGGTCGAGGTCGCTGGAGTCGTTGAAATTGTTGCCTGAGCCGTCGATGAAGATCTCGACGCTCAGCCACTTCCCGGGGTCGACGTCGACTCGGTAGTAGTCGCGGTCACCGGCGCAGAGTTGTACGTTCGCGTAAAACTGGCGATTCTGGCCGATCAGTCCCGCAGCATCTTCGAGTTCATCGTTGAGTTCATCGTCGCAGTCGTTGATGAAGTCAGGCAGGGCCGGCAGCGTGCTGGTTTCGTCGCTGTCGGTCTGGTCGTCGTCCGCGCTGCGGTCGGTGCAAGCAGCAAGGCTCAAGAGCAGGCTCAGCCAGAGGACGCGAAAGGCAATGGTATCCATGTTCCAGTCTCCGAAGGCGCAGTCCACTCGCGCCGGGCGACCGGCTTCTAGCAGTTGCGGGAGGGGTGAACAAGGATGTTCTGGGAGGGGCGCTACAGTCGCTCGACCAGGGCTCCGGAGGTCTGCCGGAGCCTCCCGCTCAGCACTCGTGCCAGCTTCCAGAGGAGCACGTTGGCAAGATCGGGCTGCTCCCGACACAATTGTTTGAGGGAGTCCTGGGTGAGGACCATCAGCTTGGAGTCTTGCGCCGCGACGATGGTCGCCGAACGGGGCTGGCTGTCAATGACCGCAATTTCTCCAAAGGCCTTGCCTGGTCCGATGTGAACCAACTCTTTGAGGCTCTTGTCAGCGTCCTCTTTGAGGACCGTGACCTGCCCCGTGACCACCACGCACATGTACGGCGGCCGGTCGTGCTCGCGAAACACGGTGCCTTTAGCGCGGAGCTGCAGCGCCTGCATGTAGGACGCCAGTGACAGCAATTGCTGCCAACTGAAATCGTGGGACCACGGAGTCCCGTCGAGCATTTCCGCCTTGTCCTGGCTGGACGCGGCGATAGGGGTCATGTCGGTAGCGCCGAGTCCGCTACTCCCCGAAATGTGCAATGGAACGGCCTTTGTCAGCCAACCGCGCAGGCCATGTCGCTGCCGCAGCACATTGGCGACTTGATCTTTCCGCAGCCGTCCGGGCACCGGGCTACGTGCACTTCCGCGCCGTCCGGCTTGGTCAGGACGCCATGCTCGAGGGCTTTGCCGCATTTGCCGCAAGTCATCCCCTTCACGCTCATGCCGCACTTGTCACAACTGTAGTCGCTCATCGTCTATTCCTTTCGGGAAGCTGTTGGAGAGAGGCTGGCATCGTGTTCACTTCTCGACGCAATGATATTCAGGAGCCAGCAAGGCTAACACGGGAAGTCTCTCCGATGTCACCACAAGCCCGCGCGGGGCTGCTCCGCTATGCTTCGTTCACACGGGCATAAAAGGAGGTGCGTCTTGGAGGTCGCCGGGTCCTCGCAGCAGCTCGGGTTCGAGAGTACGGACCGCCTGCTCGAGCGCATTCTGTTGGAGGCGAAGGAGTTGTGCCGTGCGGACGGTGGCACCGTCTACGTGCGCACTCGGGACAACAGCCTGCGCTACTCGATTCTTCGCAACGACACCATGGATCTGGCCCAGGGCGGCACCACCGGGGTCGAGGTCACGATTCCGCCGATCCCCCTGCTTGACGAGGAGGGGGTCGCCAACCTCAGCAACGTCGCGACTGTCGCTGCCAACCTGCTCATCTCGGTGAATGTGCGCGATGCCTACACTGCTCGGGGGTACGACTTCAGCGGTGCGCGCGCTTTTGACGAGGCCAACGACTACCGCACCATGTCGGTTCTGACCATCCCGCTGGTCAACGACCACGCCGCGCTCATCGGCGTGCTTCAGCTCATCAATGCGCGCAGCGAAGAGGGCGAGGTGACCCTGTTCAGCATCGAGCAGCAGCGGGCCGTCGAAGCGATGTCGCGGCAGGCCTCTGTTGCGCTGGACAACCAGTTGCTCCATGAACAGCAAAAGGCCCTGCTCGAGTCATTCATCAGGATGATCGCCTCGGCCATCGACGCCAAGTCCCCCTACACCGGCGGGCACTGCGAGCGTGTGCCAATTCTCCTGGAGATGCTCGCGAAGGCAGCGGTCGCTAGCAGCGAGGGCCCGCTGGCAGACTTCGACCTTGACGAAGACGAGTGGTACGAGCTTCGGATTGCAGCCTGGTTGCATGACTGCGGCAAGGTCATCACGCCAGTCCACGTAATGGACAAGGCGACCAAGCTCGAGACCATCTGGGATCGCCTGGCCATGGTCCGAACCCGCATCGAGCTTCTGAAGCGCGACCAGTTACTGGCTGCGGTGGGCGAGGGCGCAAGCCTCGCCGAAGCCGAACAGCAGGTGCGCCCGCAACACGAGGAACTCGATGAAGTCCTGGCTTTCATCACCGGGGTCAACGAAGGCGCCGAGTTCCTGTCCGATGAGAACAAGGCGCGCCTGGTCGAGTGCAGCCGTTTCACTTTCATGGAGGGGGGCGAGCGTCGCCCACTGCTCGATGCCGAAGAGCTGGCCAACCTGTGCATCTCGCGGGGCACTCTGACCCAGGACGAGCGGGTCATCATCAATGGCCACATGGTGCACACCATCCAGATGCTCGAGTCGTTGCCCTTTCCCAATCACATGGCCCGAGTCCCTGAGTATGCGGGGGGCCACCACGAGAAGATGGATGGCAGTGGCTATCCGAAGGGCCTGTATGCCGGCGACATGTCGCTACCGGCACGGATGCTTGCCATCGCCGACGTGTTCGAGGCGCTGACCGCTATGGATCGGCCCTACAAGAAGCCGAAGACACTCAGCGAGGCGATGCGCATCATGGGCTTCATGAAGAAGGACAGTCACCTGGATCCCATGTTGATGGACCTGTTCGTGACCTCGGGTGTGTACCGGGAATACGCGCGGCGCTACCTGCCAGAAGAACTGATCGACGAGGTCGACGAGCAAGCACTGCTGTCGATTCAGCCGGGTGACCTCGAACTACCTCCCGAGGATGAGCGAGCGGCCGGTCGCGAGGGCTTTCTTCCCGAGTACCACGACCTGCTTCGGTCCTCTTCCGACTAGTCGACGGTCGGTTCGTCGTCGTCCTCGACGTGCCCCTCATCCGGGAGTGCCAGGCCCGAGTTGGCTCGGTACGCGCCGGCCGCCATGCGCATCTCGTCATAGGCTGCCAGCCAGGCAAGTTGCGATACCGGACCGGTCACCAGCAAGCCTACGCAGCAGGTCATCGCGCCGAGCAGGTTCAGGCCTGCGGTGGCGAAGCCGAGGATCAGGAGGTCCATCTTGTGGCCAGCGGTGAGAGCCCAGGCTGCCTTGATTGCCGCGAAGGGTCCCAGGTCCTCCTCCATTACCAGCACGAATACCGGCCACAGAGCCAGGGCGGCAATGACTCCGGGCACGATGAAAAGAAGCATGTGAACCGAGACGATCAGGATGTAGAGCAGAAAGGTGAGGAACAGTGTCAGGAGCTTCGAGAACCCCTTGAACACGTCGCCAAAAGTCACCGACTCGTCGCCACGCAGATGGCGCAGCATCGCCAGGTCGAAGCCGCCGCGGATGGGACCCGCTACGACCATGACCACCAGGGCAAATGACAGCAAAAGCAGGATCAGCAGAGCCAGGAACAGCCAGGCCGCGGCTCCCATGCTGCCGAGGGCGACCTTGTCGGTAACTCCGCCGCCGCCGCTGCCGCCGCCACTGCCGCCGAGCAGCAAGAAGGTGAGCCACAGGCCCATGCACAGCCACGGCCGCCGCGTGAAGGCCGCCCAGGCCCGTTCGAGCAGGTGGGGAGGCTGGAGATTGGCGGGTGCCGGCATGCTGAAAGCCCTTCTTCCACTGCAGGCAGCGGGAATTCGGAGCGCGAAGCATATCGGAGATGATGTCGAGACGTCAGGCGGAGTAGCAGCGGGAACAGGAAACCGTTGCCGAGGGCTGGTGTGTTGAGATCTGCACTGGCTACACTCAGCTTCGATGAAACCTGACGAGGCAGCAACGATTCTGCGCGACAGCCAGACAGTGCCGGTCATGGAGGGCTCCCTCTCCGACATCAAGGAGGTACACGGGCTCTGCCTGCAGCGAGGGCTGCCGGCGGCCATCGTGCGACCCCCACGTAGGGGGGGCGGATGAGGCACCAAGGTAGTGCTCCTGGTGCGGGAGCAGGACAGAGGGTGGCTTGGGGAGTTGCTGGAGGACCGTTGGAACCGGCTCATGCAGTGGGAGGGCAGGCCTGCCGAGGTGGCCCGCTCGGGCAGCGGTGAGTTCCCCGCCTGTCCGGCTTGCGGTACCGCCGCCGAGTTGGTTGGTGGTGCCTGCAGTGACTGCGGTTTGCAGTTGGCCTAGCCTTTTGCCCGGGGGTCGGAACTGATGGCGGGGCCGATCGATACGCTCCTGTTCGACCTCGATGGCACCCTGCTGGACTCCGTGGAACTGATCATGGCGGCCTATCGGCACACGATGCAAAGCTGTCTTGGCAGCGTGCCGGCCGATGAACTCTGGCTTGCGGGCCTGGGCACGCCCCTGACGCGGCAACTCGAGGACTTCGCCCGAGACGCAGAGCAGCACGAGGAGATGAGAGTCGCTTTCCGCGAGTACAGCAACCTCCACCACGACTCGATGGTGAGCGCCTACGATGGGGTCGCTGCGTTGCTCGGGGAACTCCAGGACCGTGGCATGAAGCTGGCGCTGGTCACCAGCAAACATCGTGTCAGTAGCCTGCGTGCCTTCCGAGTGGTGGGACTGGAAGGGATCTTCGAGGTGCTGGTCTGTGCCGATGATGTCGAGCGACACAAGCCGGACCCGCTGCCGGTAACGCGCGCCCTTGCACAGTTGGGCAGTGACGGACGGAGGACGATCTTTGTCGGCGACTCGCCCCACGACATGGTCGCTGGCCGCGCGGCGGGAGTGCGTACGGCCGCCGCTTGTTGGGGCCCCTTCAGTGCCGCGCAACTGCAGCCTACCGCGCCCGACTACTGGCTCCAGCGACCCGCCGACCTGCTGGAACTCCTGTGAACCCGGGTAAGCCGAAGGGGCGAACATGGCTGCCCTACCTCTGGTCGCTGTTGGTCGGTGGGGTGGTGGTCACGGCGGTGCTGCTGCGCCTGGCTGGCCGGGGACTCCAGTCCTACGGCTCTGACGGGGCGCAGTACATCGAGCACACCGCGAGGTTGCGGTTGCTCAAGATGTGGCAGCAGGTGGGCGATAGTTCAGCCTGGCGCTTCCTGTTCGACGCCGACGCTGCGTTCCCTCCGTTCATGCACCTGTTCACTCTGCCGGCGGGCGCGTGGGTCGGGCATACCGCCGGCGATGCGACCGCCCTGTCTGTGGCCTGGCTCGTCGTCCTGGCATTGGCGACCGGTTGGATCGCAACTCGCCTGTCGAACTCTCCGGCCGTGGCGGCTGCCGCCATCGGCGGGATCGTGTTGGTGCCGGCGCTGCACGGCTATGCCACCCGTTACTACTATGACCTGCCGTCGGTCGCCCTGTGCTGGTTGGCGGCGGCGGTCGTGCTGGCAGGGCGAGACCGGTGGCCGCTGCGGGCAGCAGCCCTGGCGACGCTCACGTTCGTGGCTGCGGTGCTGACCAAGTGGGCGACTCTCTCGTTCGGCGTACCGCTGCTGCTTGCGGCGTTGGTGGTCTCCCCGAGTCAGCGTGCGTTGAACGACAAGCGGCCGTCGGAGGCGCTGCTACTCAACTGGCGCAGCCGGGTCATGGTCTGCAGCCTATGCGTGGTGGGGTCGGTAGTGATGCTCAGCGGCTACCTGCAGATGAGCGGTGCGGAGAATTCACTTCAGTCCATGAGCGCCACAGCGTTCGGCGCCGCCGACAACCCGGACATGGGCGACGTGCCCGGTGAGTCGAGGGGCGCCCTGGTTGAAGCCCTGTCCGCGGCAACCAGTCGCGCCGAGCAGCGCAGCAACGAACTGACGGTTGCACACCTGGTTTTCTATCCAATGCGCCTGGTGACCTCGGTGTTCTCGCCGGCGCTGAGTCTTGTGCTGCTGCCCCTGCTGTTCGCCTGGCTGGCATGGAGCCGTCTTGGCTGGCTCCTGGTCGGGCTGCTGCTGGTTGGCTACGGCGGCTTCCTGCTGCTGGTGATGCCCGTGCTCGACGACCGCTTCCTGGTGGCGCTGGTGCCCGCGCTGGTCCTGGCTGCGACCTTTGGCTGGGCGGAGCTGTCCGAGCGACGTCGACAGTACTTTGCCATCGCTGTCGTTGCAGTCGGCCTGTTGGTGCTCGGGGACTTCCACTTTGGAAGCCCGTCGCTGCTCAACCGGGAGGTGACGCTCTCTCATCCGCATCTTCCGGACGTCCCTCCCACGTCGGTGCGCGGGTTGGGAGCTTCCGGTTCGGTGGAACAGCGCGGCTGGGGTAGAGCGGACCGCCAACTGGCTGCGAGTACGCCGTGGCGGGAGGCGCTGTGGCAGGTGGTCCGCGAACAACAACCGCGTTATCTCGGTGTGCCGGGCCAGAGCGAGCTCATCGATCCGTGGGGGGACCTCGAGTGGTGGCGCTACCGGGGTCTGCTCGACCAGGTGAGCGGTCCCCGTACGGGTCCCGAGGTCATCGCCATCTGTCCTCCTCCCGGCCTGGCCGACTATGAGCCCGAGGAGCCCGACCTCGTCGTGCAACTGGTGGCTCCCGGCAGCAAGGCGCAGCCACCCAGTTGCCTGAGCCCTGCAGATTGGCAACTCGCGGCGTCGGTGGCAGACCCCGAGGGCACAAAAGAGGCCTCGTTCTGGCGCCGCAGGCCCTCTGCGGCTGCTCCGTCTGCGCCGCCGCCGACCCCTGCAACGGGTCCACCAGGTATCGAGGAGCTGCAGGCTGAGCCGCCGCCTGGCGACGTGCTGCCGGTGGAGCCCATCTAGCCCGAGCCCGACTGTCAGGCCCCCGTCCCGTTGCCGAGTTGTGACGAAGTTGCGACGAACTGTGGCGGACGTGTTGTTTTTCTCCACACAGGCCGCATTGGCCTCTCCCAGGGCTGTGGCTCGTGGTACCTGGGACCTGGCTGGACAAACCACTACACCCAGGTGGTTCATTGCGGCCACAGCCAGGAGAATCAATGTCATCCGATCGAATTGCGGCTCGTCACTCCTTCCCGGTGCTTCTTGCAGGACTACTGCTGGCCACCACTACTCTGCTCGGAGCGTGCGCCCAGGACTTTTCCGGCGCCCCCGACGTTCCCTCCCAGGACCCCACCAACTCTGCTGTCCCGGGGGATGCCGACTTCCAGGCGCCGGTGGTCGTGCTGCTCGAAGACGAGAATTGCTTCGAGTCGATGGAGTTCGTCGGCGCGGGCCGCGACGAGATGGTGTTCCACTTCAGTTGTGATCCCCGCAGCATCGACCTCGAGCCGGGCGACGTGGTCGTCGGTGTCTATGACGGCGGCTACCTTGCCAGGGTCACCGAGATCGAGTTCGGCAGTGACTTCCTCCAGCTGGTCACCGAGTTCATTCCCCTGGCCGAGGCGATCGGCGACGCTGAGTTCTCCGTAGACGTCGACGAAGCCGGCAGCCGCGGGATGATCGACCTGTCGGGCAAGACGCTGTACAGCTCGGACCTCCACGGTGTCCACATCGAGGCAGGCTTCCGCCGCGGCTATCTCAGCCTGCGCCCTGAGACTCACTTCGACGCCGCGATGCAGTGGGGCAAGCTGCGCCGTTTTGATGCCATCGTCGGGGTACGGGCGGACGCTGACTTCGAGCTGTACGTGGCGGCCTCGGGCGCGCACCAGGTCGACCAGGAGATCCCCCTCGAGGAGATCAGCATTCCGTTCGCGTTCATCGTCGAGGGCATTCCCGTCGCGGGTCGGCTGCAACTCGAAGTGTTTGCGCACCTGGTCTCTCAGACCACCGGCTACGTCGACATGAGCCTGGGCTCTTACCAGGGCCACTGGAATTGGCAGATGGGCGGCCAGTACCGCGAAGACTCGGGTTGGCAGGGCGTCTGGAACAAGAACTGGCAGTCCGAGTTGGAAGGTGTCCAGGTGGTCGGCGATGCCGGTTGGCGGGGGCGCGTCGAGTTTTCTGTCCGTCCGTCGGTGAAGTTCTACGAGACGGTGACGGTTTCGGGTCTGGGTGCGGCGTACCTGCGCGCCAACGCCGATCCGGGCTGCGATGGAATGGACTGGTCCCTCCGCGACGGGATCCGCGCCGAGATGGCGCTGTCGGTACGCTGGCTCGACCGCTTCATTCCGGACATGCCGCTGACCGTGCCGATGGGAATGACCGAGAACGTAGTGGTCGAGAACACGATCCCCTGGCCGGGCGATCTGCCCAGCGCGCTGATTCCCGGATGCGGGGGCAGTCTTCCGTGGAGCGGTGAATCCAATTTGCAGCCGCAGACCTTGTCCTGTGGCGACACGGTCTCGGGCAACACCGCCGACTCTGGGTTCGCCACCCAGGAACTGAATGCCTACTCGTGCAACATTGGCAACTACGAGGCGCCAGAGATGGTGTACGCCTGGACGGCCCCCAGCACCGGCGAGGTGACCTTGCGACTGGTCGACGCCACGCCTACCGCTGTCAACCATGACCTGTTTGCCCTCGAGGGCAACGCTACGCTGTCACCGAGCCAACTGCAGGGCACCTGCGTCGGCACCGGCATGAATTCCCTGGTTTTCGAAGCCCAGGCCGGCCAGACCTACCTGCTGGTAGTCGATGGCTACCACGAGGATGCCGGCCCCTACCAGGTGCACCTGGAGTGCTGAGAGAGGCTCAAGGCGCGCAGTTGCCGTTGTCGCTACTGCCGTCGCCTTCCAGCAGCGGGTAGTAGCAGCCCGGCAGGGGAGGCGAGAACTCCTCGACGCATCCCGAAGGCCATGACACCTGTAGCTCCTCGAGAGCGGTGGCGGCGGCCAGCCCGAAGTGGAGCTTCTTGGTACGTCCCGAGTGCACAGAGGTCGAGCCGGCGACCACCTGGGCTACCTGCGCTATCCCGTTCGCGACGATGCGTACTTCGGCGCCGATGGCGTCCCGGTTGGACCGCGTGCCCTCCAGCAGGAAGCCGATCCAGCTACCTGCACCCTCGCAGCGGTTGCGATACAGATCCGGCTGACCATCGAGGTTCTGCACGATCAGGTCCATGCAGCCATCGAGGTCATAGTCGAGCACGGTTGCCCCTTCGCTGGTTCCCAGGCGAGTGTCGACCCCCGAGTTCGGCGCCGTAGCGAAACTGCCGCCCTCGTTGCGCAGCATGACGTTGGCGGCCGGAACCAGTGAACTCGGGTCGAAGGGCTGGATCTGGCTGCCGAAGGCTGTGAACAGGTCGAGCCAGCCGTCGTTGTCGATGTCGACGAACTCGGTACCCCAGCTGGTGGTCCGATTGCTGGTGTTGCCCGTGCGGGCCGAGCTCGCCAGCGTCACGTCGATGTAGCTTCCATCGCCCTGGCTCTGCAGCAGGACCTCACCGCCGCCATCGGCCAGGTTGGTGATGTAGAGGTCCTGGTCGCCGTCCCGGTCGTAGTCGCCCACCGCCGTGCCCATGGCGAAGATGGCCAGTCCGCAACCGCAGTCGTCGGTGATCCGAGTGAACCGCCAGCCACCGTTGCCGTCGGAACCATCGTTTCGGTACAGCTGGTTTGGCTGCACCAGGTGCCCTTCGTCGTTGACGACGTACAGATCCGGGTCGCCGTCGTGGTCGACATCGAGCCAACTGGCCATGAAACCCATGCCCGCCGCTGAGGGCTCCGGCAGATACTGGCTCACATCCGTGAAGGTGCCGTCGCCGTTGTTGTGGAACAGCGAATCCGGGTAGCCCTCGAGATCCTGGCCCTCGTCCTCGCCTGCCGGAGCCGAAACCTGGTCGGGCCGGTGGTTGACGACCAGCAGATCCACCAGGCCGTCGCCGTCATAGTCGGCCACCGCCGGGGCCATGCTGCGCACCCACAACTCGGTGAGGCCGGCGAACTCGCTGACATCAGTGAACTGGCCGTCGTCGTTGCGAAGCAGCTTGTTGGGATTGTCGCCAGTGACGAACAGGTCCGGGTCGCCGTCGTTGTCGTAGTCGGCAAAGGTTGCGCCGATATCGACATTGGAGGGGCCCGAGTTGATGTCGCCGAGAAATCCGAGCGGCAGACCCCGGTCCTCGGCCTCTTCGGTGAACACTCCGTGGCCCTGGTTGACGTACATGCGGTTCTGCACTGCCCCCATCACCATGATGTTGCCGATCACGAACAGGTCGTCGAGTCCGTCGCCGTTGATGTCACCCACAGCGACGCCGTTGCCGCCCAGGCCTACTTCCTCCCGATCGGTCTCGAACAGTCCTGCGGATTGGGTCATCCACTCGAAGCGTCCCAGTGGGGGACTACTCGGGTCGACGTTCGGCACGCAGCCGCCGATCGCATTGGAACATGCCGGGGCTCCGTCGCAGTCCGGATCGTTGCAGTCGAACAGACCGTCGAGATCGTTGTCGGCGGCATCTGCGCACTCGCCGGGGTCGTCTCCTTCGAAGGCCAGCTCAGTGCAGCCCTGCAGCGCCAGCGCAGTGCACAGCAGCAGCAGCGGGAGTGGCAGCGCCGGTTGCCTGTTCAGGGCCAATGCCCGGCGCTCGCAGTGGGGGTAGAAGAAGTCCACGAAGTCCCAGTATAGGCGGACGAGGAGCTCGCTGAGAGGGGCAGCCGGTGGCCCGGTGCCCGGGCACAGTAGCTTCCGTCACTGCTAGCGGAAGACGTACTCCGCGTAGCCATCAGCGTTGTTGATCCCTGGCGCCGTGGCCTGATCGCTGTCCATACCATCGTAGTACGACGATCCGCCGCCGGCGGGTGCATTCGAGATGCTGCCGGCGCCGCCTCCGTACCAGCCGCCTCCGCCACCTCCCTCGTCGTTGTCCTGGACGTTGTTGCCGCCGGCTCCGAACGAGCCATTTGCGGAAGAGGTGTTCGTGGTTGTTCCGCCTGCGGTCTGGCTGCCTCCAAAGCCTCGACCGCTGGGACTTCCAGAAGTACTTCCATCGCCGCCGTTGAGGCCACCGCCAGCTCCGCCAGGGGAATTACAGCTCGCGTTTCCGCAGCCGCCTCCACCTCCGGCCACCAGGATCCTGGAGTTCAGGTCTCCCAGAGTGGTGCGAAGGTCAGTGCCTCCTCCCCCGCCGGAGCCGCCGCGTGTGCCACGGCCTCCTCCATTGAAGCCGCCGCTCTGGGTGTTGGGAGGACCCTGATCTTCTACTCCGCCCGCATCGCCCTGGCCGCCGACGTACAGGTGCAACGTAGTCTCCGGGGGGAAGGTCCTGGCGCCGCTGGCGCGGCCTCCGAGGCCGCCATTGGTGTTGATTCCGGTACCGCCGGCTGCACCGTGCAGTGTGAACAGGTACTCAGCGGTGCTGTTGACCGTCGAAAAGCTGTGCTCGCTGCCGGTGTGTTCCACGCGGAATGGACTGGCCACGGACTGGTAGGTCCAGCCTCCACCCGTCATGTCACAGAACACCTGGAAGGCGTTATTGGTGTCGCCGTCGTCGTCAGTGTCGATCCAATAGGTTCCGTCTCCCGAACCGGGGAACTGCGCCAGGATTGTGCCGCAGGTGATGCCGGCATTGGCCTGGCTGATGCCGTCGCGACAGTTGGCAAAGCAGCTGGGGTCGAGGTCGTTGCCATCGGTACCGCCGCTGAGCTCTGCCGCCGAGTCGTGTCCGTCGCCGGCCTGGTCGAAGTCGCGGGCTCCGCTGCAGTCCAGGTCGATGCCGTCGTACCAGATCTCCACTGCGCCGGGATTGATGGCCGTGTCGTTGTCGTTGCAGTCGCCGGAATTGTTGATGAAGCCGGTGGTTGCGCTGCAGGCTGCGATGGAGTTGCCCAGGTCGCCGAAGCCGTCGCCGTCGCTATCGGCGTAGAAAGTGGTGGCATTGATCGCGCCCTCGTCGACGGAGCTGTCACAGTCGTTGTCTTCGCCGTCGCAGACTTCCAGTGCGCCGGGGTTCTCGGTGGGGTCGGCGCCATCGCAGTCGTTGCCGTTGGCGCTGTAGCCGGTTGGTTGGAAGCAGGCTGCCTGGGGGGTGCCGGGGTCTCCGTAGCCATCGCCGTCGCCGTCGAGGAAGAAGGTGGTCGAGACACCCTCGTCGACCTGGCCGTTGCAGTCGTTGTCGGCGTCGTCGCAGACCTCGGTGCCGCCGGGGAAGGCGGTCGCGTGGAGGGCGTGGCACTGCCGTGCGTGGAAGATGTAGCCGGGCGGCGGCGTGCAGGCCAGCTGACTGCCCACCGGGCTGCCGAAGCCGTCGCCGTCGAAGTCGGCGAACCAGTTGGTGGGTGCCGCGCTGCCTTCGTCGACGCTGCCGTCGCAGTTGTTGTCGGCTTCATCACAGATCTCGGGTGCGCCCGGGTAGGCACTTGGATTCAGGTCGTCGCAGTCATCGTCGGTTACGACGTAGCCCAGCGGCTGGCTGCAGGCCGGCAGGATCGGCTGCGTGCGCCCGTAGCCGTCGCCGTCGGCATCGAAGTACCAGTTGGTCTCGCCGGTGGCACCGCTCTCGTCGACCTGCCCGTCGCAGTCATTGTCGAGCCCGTCGCAGGTCTCAAGCGCAGCAGTGTTGAGGGCTGAGTTGTTGTCGTCGCAGTCCTCGCAGGCGGCGAGACCGTCGCCGTCGACGTCCGCGTAGCCGCTGGAGCCGTCGCAGTTGTAGTCGGCCGGATCGCTGCAGTCGGTCTCGCTGGCGCCGGGGTGAAAGGCGGGGTCGTCGTCGTTGCAGTCGTCGGGGTAGGCCGAGTATCCGTGCGGCTGGTCGCAGGCGACCTGGGTGTCGCCTGCATCGCCGAAGCCGTCGCCATCTTCGTCTTCGTACCAGGTCGATGCATCGATGGCGCCGGCCTGCGGGTCGCCATCGCAATCATGGTCGATGTCATCGCAGAGTTCGTCGGCGGCTGTGTTGACGCTCGGGTTTGTGTCGTCGCAGTCGCCGTTGCCGCCGGTGAAGCCGTCGCCGTCGTTATCCTGGCCACTGGTGTCGTCGTCATCGCCGGTGTCGTCGTCATCGCCGGTGTCGTCGTCATCGCCGGTGTCGTCGTCATCGCCG
>CAZBDA010000011.1:0-69309 GCA_964490445.1 uncultured Rickettsiales bacterium
GTCTTCATTTCCGTAGCGATCCGCGCTGAACACCTCGATGCCCAACTGCAGCCGCGCGTAGATCTCGATGTCGCACTGCGCCAGGGGCGGCGTCTCCTCGCCATAAACCTCCAGCCCGCCTTCGACCTCCTCGGGCTCGTTGGCGTTGTAGTTCACTCGAAGAGTCCGCGGCAGGTTCCAATCACTGGACTCGAAGGTGCCGGGGCGATCCTGGCAGCGAGTGGACCGAATGTCGTCCTCGCCAGGAAGGTTGATGGAAATGACCAGCCGGAGGTCCTCGTCGAGGCCCAGGTACTCGGTCGAATTTTCGATCAACTCACTGCGCATGCAGCGGCCGACACCGGTCCGATCGAGGGCCTCGGAGTCGCTACTACAACCGTCGCCGCTGAGTCCGTACAACTGGTCGGTGTCGTCCATGTAGGCCCAGTCCTCGAAGTCCGACTCGGCCAACTCCTTGAACGCATCACCGACATCCAGGTGCGCGGTCACCTGCAGATCGCCCTTTTGGGTGATCAGGCCTCGAGCCCGTTCGGTCTTGTAGGGAAGGAAGAGTTCCAACAGGTCACTCCGCTCGAGACTGTCGAGATCACACTCCGCCTCTGCACCGGAACACAGGGTCGATCGGTCAGTGAAGATCTCCGCCCAACGCTCGGCCCGCTCGGCCGGATACAGCAACTCCTCGTACTGGTCGTAGTTCTCCGCGCTGACCTGGAAGAACAACTGGCCATCGGCATCTCCCCAGAAGCAGCCACTCAACAGGCCACTCAACAGCAGCGCAGAGGTCAGACGAAAGCGGGAGAAGCGGGATGAGGGCAGCATTTCGAGGAACTCCACGGGGCCGGCGGGGCACACCAACAAGACAGGAATCTAGCGCAGTCTGCACCTTTTCGCACAAGTTCCCGGCGAGGCCGCCGATACAGAGGACAGGACCTCAGGCAAAGAAGTAAGGACCAGTTGATGCGCCCTTTCATGATCAGGCGACTCGAGAGAGACCGTAGGCGGCTGCAGCGAGCCCGGCGAACGCGCGAGCAGTACCTCCGCGATTCCGGCCCCGAGCACTTCGCTGTTGCGGCGCCGCCGTTGGAATTACGACCCAAAGAGCATGCCCAGGGTGCAGACAGAGGCCGCGCCGAGAGCAGCCGAGAGGGCGCTGAGGGAGTGGCAGTGCAGCGCGGAGTCTGGATCACCGACCTCTGAAGGCCGGCCGACTCATACCGCTTCGAGGTGCGAGATGCCGTCGGCAGGAGCCGACAACAGCTTCAGCGGTTCACCCAACTTATCGCGCCCCGGCTCCGCTTCCTCGAGCAGACCGCGAGATGTGAGTTCACCACGCGCGCGGGCCGCTTCACGAGAGGCCGCGATGGCCAACGACTCTTCACCGCGGGTGTTGTGAATCACGGCCAGGTTGCGTAGCGCTGCGTATAGCCCACCGATGTCCGATGCGCGGTTGTACAGGAACAGGCCACGAATGCAGTGGAACACGGCACCGTCTGTGTCGCCCCGCTCGAAGTGAATCACTGCCAGGTTGTGATTTGCTGCCGCTGCCTCGGGGGCGCCCGCTGCTTCCAGGGGCTCGAGGCTGCTGGCGAGCAGAGCCTCAGCCTTGTCCCAGTCACCGTTAAAGCCAGCGCTGATGGCCTGACGGTACTGTTCGAGCGCTCCCTTTGGGGGTGGCGCCTTCTTTCGGGCCAGATCCCGCCACATCCTCAACGCATCCATCGTTACTCCCCGTCCGGCAGCATTTGCTCCGACAAGTGCCCCCAGTATGGCACTTTTTACCACCAGTACAAGGATCCGCTGCGGGTCAACGCCGACCGATTGCACGGCATTGACACGAGAAACTGGCAGAGACTCGACCGGCGCCCCTCGACAGGAGAGGCCGCGGAACGCAGAATCTGGCCAGTGACCATCTTCTCTACCATGCGCTTCGCCCTACTGGCTGGTTGCCTGCTTGTGCTGGCAGCCCCACCAGCTGCCGCCGAAGAAGACTTCTTCGAGCCCACGGCACTAGGCATGGGCGGCGCCGTCCGCACCCTGGGAGTCGACACCTCGGCGATTCACCTGAACCCGGCTGCGATGGTCGGTGAGCCGGTCTACCTGTCGGGGCTCTCGTACAGCTACTACCCGCGGGAGAAGGCTCACATCGTCAGCAGTGGGGCCTTCGACTCACGGACCAGCAACTTTGCACTCGGCATGAACTACTCGTTCCGGGTCTTCGAACCTCCCTTCGACCCCCAGTTGGACTCACTCTGGTACCCCGTCGGGGAGGAGGCCGGCATACGTGACAAGCGCACCTTCCATCGCTGGGACATCGCCGCTGCCTACGCCTTTGCCGGGCGCCGCATCAACGTCGGCTTGAGCGGCCGGGTGCTGCGCAAGGAATACGAGATCAAAGACGACTCCGTTCGCTTCTCGATGGATGCAGGCGCTGTCTTCTATCCATTCAAGTTCCTGGGAGTCTCGGTCTCGAGCCAGAACATGATTCCCACCAAGGACAGTCTCTACCCGACCCGACTCTCTACGGGGCTTGGGCTCCGACTGCCGCCGATACTCCGTGTCGCGGTGGACGTAGTATTCGACTTCACCAGCGGCCCAAAGCCCACCACAGACCTGCACGGCGGCTTCGAGATCCGCTTTTTCAACATCGCGTCCGTCAGGCTGGGCTACTACAGCGACCGCCAGTTCACGGAGAACTACATCACCTGGGGCCTGGGCATCGACTCGGAGCGGGTCCGGATCTCGTACGCCATGCGCATCGAAGCCGGGCCGATCGATGTGAAGCTACGCGAGGACATCACCGAGGAAGGCAATCGCATCCTCAACAGCGTCGGCCTGGACATGAAGTTCTGAGGCCGACCCGTCATGCCTGTGCAAGTCGCCGTCGTCATTCCGGCCGCACCTCGATCTGCGTACCTCTCAAATGCCATCGAGTCCGTACTCCGCGAGGACGTCACCTGCGTGTACGTCGTCTCGGAGCAACCACCTGCGTCCTTGGCCTGGGAGGGCTCCTCCAGTAGTGGCGGCTGGATCGAAGTGGACGCCGACCTGGGCTTTGGAGCCCGTGCCAATGCGGGCATCGCCGCCGCGCGAAGCGATGGCTTCGAGCGGGTTCTTCTTCTCAACGACGACACCACGGGCCAGCCCGACTCGCTACGGCTCCTGACCGACGCCCTGGACACGCCGGGGGTCGGAGTTGCCGGTGCAGTACTGGTGGAGTGGAGCGAGGACCGGGTGCAGTTGTCTGGCATCAAGATCCATGAGCCCAGTAGCAGAATCCGCGTGCTCGACGAGGAGCCCGGCAGTGGTTGCCACGAAAGGGATGCCGTAAGTGGTGCTGCCATGCTCCTCGACCTTGCTACCTGGGAACAACTCAGCGGCTTCTGCGAAGACTTCACCTTTTACTTCGAGGACATCGACTACTGCCGAAGAGCCCGTGAAGCGGGCGTCGGTGTCGTGATCTGCGGAGGTGCTCGGGTGCGGCACCACGGCGGAGGAACCCGCAAGCACAACAGCCGCGAAGCCGCCTGGCACGTCGCCCGTAGCCAGGTGCTGTTCGCGCGCCGCCTGGGCGGTGGTCCGCTGGCCCGCAGCGGCCGGGCACTGACCGCTGCCGCGCTCGGAATTGGCTGGACGCTGCGCACGCAGGGACCAGGGGGGCTTCCGTCCAGTGCAATGGGGGCAGTCTCGGGCCTGCTATGGTCACGGCGCCCATGAGCGCGTCCTCCCATCCCCACTACCCCCACCTGCTTTCGCCTCTGCAGGTGGGCAGCATCACGCTGCCCAACCGAGTCCTCATGGGTTCCATGCACGTCGGACTCGAAGAGGAGCGCGGCCGCCTGCAGAAGATGGCAGCCTACTTCGCGGCGCGTGCACGCGGCGGAGTGGGCCTGATCGTCACCGGAGGGATCGCCCCCAACCGTGCCGGGCAGGCCAAGCCCTTTGCTGCCAAGCTGACCAACCGCTACGAGCGTTGGAAACACCGGTGCGTCGCCGACGCGGTGCACGCCGAGGGCGGCCGGATCGCCATGCAGATCCTGCACACCGGCCGCTACGCCTACCAACCCTTTGCTGTGGCTCCCAGCGCTCTGCGATCACCGATCAGCCTGTTCACTCCCAAAGCGCTGTCCGAGCGTGGCATCGAGCAGACCATCTCGGACTACGCCAACTGCGCGAGGCTGGCCCAGGAAGCGGGTTACGACGGTGTAGAGGTGATGGGCTCCGAGGGCTATCTCATCAACCAGTTCCTGGTCACCCACACCAACAAGCGCGAAGACCGCTGGGGCGGGGAGTTCCCGAATCGCATGCGTCTGCCGGTAGAGATCGTCAAACGCACCCGCGAGGCGGTGGGAGACGACTTCATCATCATCTATCGACTGTCCATGCTCGACCTGGTCAAGCACGGCTCTTCCTGGGACGAGATCGTGCTCCTGGGCAAGGCCATCGAGGAGGCCGGCGCCAGCATCATCAACACCGGCATCGGTTGGCACGAGGCACGGATCCCCACCATCGCTACCATGGTGCCGCGTGCCGCCTACAGTTGGGTAACTGCCCGACTCAAGGGCGAAGTAAGCATCCCGCTGGTCACATCCAACCGCATCAACATGCCCGACGTCGCCGAGCAGGTGCTCGCGAGCGGCGATGCCGACATTGTCTCAATGGCACGCCCATTGCTCGCCGATCCGGACTGGGTCCACAAGGCCGAACAGGGGCGAAACGATGAGATCAACACCTGCATTGCCTGCAACCAGGCCTGCCTGGATCTGATCTTTCAGAACAAGCGCGCCACCTGCATGGTCAATCCGCTCGCCTGCTACGAAACTGAGATCGACATCCAGCCGGCGACGACGGTGCAGCGGATTGCGGTGGTCGGAGCCGGTCCGGCAGGCCTCGCCTACGCCACCACGGCCGCATCGCGTGGCCACAAAGTCACACTCTTCGAAGCGGGCGACTCCGTCGGGGGCCAGTTCCACATGGCCAGGCGCGTTCCCGGCAAGGAGGAGTTCAATGAGACGCTGCGCTACTACCGAAAGCAGATCGAGTTGACCGGAGTCGTGCTGCGCCTGAACACACGCGCCTCTGTGGACATCCTCAAAGAAGACTTCGACCGCGTCATCCTCGCCACCGGCGTACACCCGCGCAAGATCGAGTTGCCGGGCATCGAGCACAGCAAGGTGCTGACCTACGTGGATGTCATCCTGCACGGCAAGGAGGTGGGACAGAAGGTCGCCATCATCGGGGCTGGCGGAATCGGCTTCGACGTGGCCGAGTTCCTTACCCACAGCCACGCGGAGGCTTCGCCGATTGATGCCTACCTCGACGAGTGGGGCATCGACCGGGACATGTCACAACGAGGTGGACTCAAGGCTGCGGTTCGACCCGAACCACAGCGACAGGTCACCCTGTGTCAGCGCAGGGCCGGCAAGCTGGGAGCCAATCTGGGCAAGACCACCGGCTGGATCCATCGCACGGCTCTCAAGCAACGCAAGGTCAAGATGCTGTCCAACTGCAGCTACGAGAAGATCGACGACCAGGGGCTCCACCTGAAGGTGGGTGACAGCAGCGAGTTGCTCGAGGTGGACAGCGTCATCATCTGTGCCGGCCAGGTACCCGCCCGCGAGTTGCTACAGCCTCTCAAGGAAGCTGGAATCACCACTCAACTCATCGGCGGCGCTGACGACGCGGGCGAGTTGGATGCGCGCCGGGCGATCGACCAGGGGACCCGGATGGCTGCGGTCGTCTGAAGCACAGGCAAGGTCTCCACGAAGAGGGCCCTGCTTGCAGCAGGCAAACCGACAGCTCGCGCGGCGGGCTACTGTGCAGCCTCGACCTCAACCAGCACCTGGCCGCGGGCGACCTGGTCATCGACTGCCACTGAGATCGCCGTAACAGTCCCGTCGCACGGGCTGCTCACAATGGTCTCCAGCTTCATTGCTTCGAGAACCAGCAGCGGCTGGCCGGCAGTCACGCTCGCGCCGGGCTCGACGTGCACCGCCGCCACGCGGCCTGCGAGGGGCGAGCGCACCTTGCCGTCACCGGCCCCGGCAGCTGATTCCGCACCCGGCAGGTGGCGCGTGAACCCAAAGGACAGGCCGCCCATCGCCACGAATGCGGTGCCGCCGTCAGCGGACCAGGCCACGGCCACGCTACTGCAGACGCCATCGATGGACACCCGCAAGTCCCCGTCGACATGGCCGTGCGCTTGCAGGGCAAAGGTTGTCTCAGCCACGGTGATCCGGTAGCTGAGTCCTGCTTCCGCAGCCACCCGCACTGCCTGTCGCTGGTCGCCGCAGGAGAGCTCGAGGTGAGAGACAGCGGTAGTCCCGCTACTGCGCCAGCCCGCCAGCTCACCGCGTTGCCCGGGATCGTGCACGAACAGCATTCCTGCCAACGCCCAACAGGCCGCAGCCGGCTCGGCCGCCGAATCGGTGGCAGCAAAGTCGCTCTCGAGAAAGGTCGTGGTCGCCTCGCCTGCCGCAAAGACAGGATGCGCCAGGACCCGGTCGAGAAAGGCACCGTTGTGCTGAACACCGAGCAGTCGGGTACCGCGCAGGGCTCCTCTCAAGCGGCGACAGGCGGCCGCCCGGTCGTCTCCCCAGGCGATGACCTTGGCCAGCATCGGGTCGTACCAGGCGGAAATCTCCTGGCCCTCGCAGATGCCGCCGTCGCAACGGACGCCCTCGCCCGCGGCAGGGGTCCAGCGCAGCACCGTGCCCGTCTGCGGCATGAAGCCCTGGTCAGGGTCTTCCGCGTACAGTCGGGCCTCGATGGAGTGCCCCGTCAAGCTGATGTCCTCCTGGCTGAGACCAAGAGGCTCGCCGGCAGCAACACGCAACTGCATGTCCACCAGGTCCAGTCCCGTCACCATTTCGGTAACCGGGTGCTCGACCTGCAGGCGGGTGTTCATCTCGAGGAAGTAGAAAGAGCCATCGGCGGCCAGCAGGAACTCCACGGTGCCGGCACCGAGGTAGTTGACCGCTGCTGCCGCATCAACTGCGGCCTCGCCGAGGCGCGCACGCAGCTTCGCATCGACAGCCGGGCACGGACTCTCCTCGATGACTTTCTGGTGCCGGCGCTGTACTGAGCAATCGCGCTCTCCCAGGTGCAGCACGGTGCCGTGACTGTCGGCCATCACCTGGACCTCGACGTGACGGCCCCCCTGGATCAGCTTCTCCATGAGCAGGTCGCCCGAGCCGAAAGCCGCCAGCGCCTCGGCACCTGCCGACTCCAGGGCAGCAGGCAGATCCGTAGCAGACTCCACTCTGCGCATTCCCCGGCCGCCGCCACCAGCAGAGGCCTTCACCAGCAGCGGATAGCCGATGCCGTCAGCAGCCGCCACGAGATCGTCGATGGAAGCACTGCCCTGGTCCTCCCAGCGGTGACCGGGCACACAGGGAACTCCCGCCGCCTCCATCCGCGCCTTCGCCTGCGACTTGTCTCCCATCACCGAAATCGCTTCGGCGCCAGGACCGATGAAGGTGATATTGGCCGCCGCACAGGCCTCGGCAAAGGCCGCGTTCTCGGACAGGAAGCCGTAGCCTGGATGAATGGCGTCGGCACCAGTTCGTGCCGCGGCGTCGAGGATGCTGTTGATGTCCAGGTAGGACTCCGCCGCGGTGGGTGGGCCGATACAAACGCTCTGATCCGCCAGGCGGACGTGAGGAGCGCCCGCATCAGCAGAGCTGAACACCGCCACGGTCTCGTAGCCCGCTGCGCGTGCGCTGCGGAACACGCGGCAGGCGATCTCACCACGGTTGGCAACCAGTACCTTGTGAAAATCAGCCAACGACTCGTCCTTGTCTGCCTAGAAGCGGGCTACGCCGAAACTGTTGGGTCTCAACGCGCGGCAGTCCGCTTCCTGGCTGGTTGCCAGCGTAAACGCCAGGACACGGCGGGTGTCGCGTGGATCGATGAGTCCATCGTCCCAGACCCTCGCCGTTCCGAACAGGGCCCCAGCCTCCTTGTCGAGCTTGTCGCGCAGCTCTCCGGCCATGTAGGCGAGCGCCTCTTCCTCCAGGTTCATGCCCTGGCGCGCAAACTTGGCGCGGGTAATGATCTCCATGACCTTGGCAGCCTGGGAGCCGCCCATCACAGCGACCTGGGCGTTCGGCCAGGCGAATATGAAACGGGGGTCAAACGAGCGACCGCACATGCCGTAATTGCCCGCTCCGTAGCCGCCGCCGAGGATGATGGTGATCTGCGGCACCGATGCGTTGGCCACCGCCTGGATCATCTTCGCGCCATGCTTGATGGCACCCTTCTGTTCGGCCTCCCTGCCGACCATGTAGCCGGTCGTGTTCTGCAGGTAGACGATGGCGACCCCGGACTGGCAGCACAACTGGATGAACTGGGCGGCTTTTGTCGCCCCTTCCGGCTGGATGGGGCCGGCGTTGCCGACGATGCCGATGCTACGACCTTCGATGGCGGCGTGGCCGCACACGGTGTCGGAGCCATAGCCCGCCTTGAACTCCAGGAAGTCCGAGTCGTCGACGATGCGGGCGATGACCTCGCGCACGTCGTAGGGATGCCGCGTATTGACGGGGACGATGCCGCACAATTCGTCGATGTCGTAGCGCGGCGGTCGGCACGACGCTGCCGTCGGCGACCGGTCCCATGGCAACTTCTCTACCAACTCGCGGGCCAGGTGAAGGGCGTGCCCGTCGTCCTCTGCGAGGTACTCCCCGAGGCCAGAGATCGTGGCGTGCATCTCGGCGCCACCCAGTTCCTCGTCAGTAGCCTCTTCGCCGATGGCAGCCTTGACCAGCGGCGGCCCGGCCAGGAACACCTTCGCCTTGCCGCGAACCAGGACCACGTAGTCACTCAGACCAGGAATATAGGCCCCACCTGCGGTCGAGGACCCGTGCACGATGGTGATCTGGGGGATGCCTGCCGCCGACATCCGCGCCATGTTGCAGAACACCTTTCCGCCCTCGACGAACAGCTCGCTCTGGTAGGCCAGGTTGGCGCCGCCGCTCTCGACCATGGTGACGATCGGCAGCTTGTTTTCGATGGCGATCTGCTGCGCACGCAACGTCTTCTTGAGACCCATGGGCGAGGTCGTCCCCCCCTTGATGGCGCTGTCGCTGGCAACCACCAGGCAGCGAACGCCGGCGACAAAACCGATGCCGATGACATTGCCGCCACCCATCGCCTTGTCGCCACCGACATCGTCGTGCATCTTCAGCCCCGCCAGGCTGGACAGTTCCAAAAAGGGCATGCCCGGATCGAGAAGTTGGTCCACCCGCTCTCGGGGCATCAGTTGACCACGCTTCTCGAACCTGCCGCGGCGCGTCTCGCCGTAGGCCCGGACATTCTCCTCCAGCTCCCGGTAGGCCTCGACCAACTGCAGCATTGCAGCGCGATCGCTCGCGTACTGCTCACTGCGGGTATCAATACTGGATTCGATGACGGGCATAGCGACTCGGCGGGAATCGTACTCGCTTTCGACGATGCGATCGACCCGTTGGCCTTCGCAGCACTCAGCAACCCGCCGGGCGCCGTGCCAATGCACGCAGACCAACCCGGTGGCGACGCACTCGCGCACGCCACTGGCTGGGCTCGAGACCACCGAGTTCAGCCACCAGCCGATTGCTGCAACGACGGCGGGCAATGCTACCGGGCAGATCGAGGACTGCCGCCCCCTGGGCCGCCGCCACCACCAGCGGCAACAGCAGGCGTTGGCGCGGAGTCCAGGACGCCGCGAGACCTCTACCGCCGCTACCCTGCACGGCGAACAGTCCGTGGCGCGCGAGGGTCCACAGGGGAGATGCCAGCAGCCAACTCTTCGGTAGGTGTGTCACTGCGACTCGCTGCCTGTTGCGCTCCACGAGAAACACCTTGCGCAGGCTGAGCGCTCCGAACGAAGCGCCCACAGCGTGACGTACCACCGCACTCGGGACGTACCTACAGCAAAGCCCGAGGCGGGCGGCCCGCAGCGACAGATCAGCGTCCTCACCGTAGCCAAAGTAGCGCCCGTCGAGCGCGCCGATCCGGCTCAGGACGGAACGACGGATAAGCACCGCCGCACCAGAGAACAACAGCACGTCTTCCTCCTCGAGGTAGCGCCCAGCCGCCGGCTCACCGCGACCACGACACCAGTTGAGCCCGTCCGGGTAGAGGCCATGACCACAATTGTCGAGGTGGTCCGGACGGTCGCGCAGCAGCAGCCGGGCTGCAGCAATGTCGGCGCCACCACGCAGCGCTGCGACCAGTTCGCCCAGGCAGCGACTCTCGACCTCGGCATCGGGATTCAGCAACAGCAGGAACTCGCCGCGCGCAACCGCCAGACCAGCATTGGCACCCGTGGCGAAGCCCTGGTTGCGGGCAAGGCGAACGACCCGCATCGGCAACTGCCCTGAGCTGTTCTGCCACTGCGTCAACGCAGCATCGACGCCACCATCGCTGGAACCGTTATCCACGAGTACGATCTCGAGTTGCCGATACTCCTGGCCCTGGAGCGCCTCGACGCAGCGCTGCAGGTCCTCGCAGCCGCGGTAGTGCACGATGACTGCCGACAGCAATCCGGGCTCACCGCTTGCGGATACTGCAGGGGCGAAAAGGTAGCTGATCGCACAAGCCTCCCTGCTCGGTCTGCCCCTACGGACGGGTTCGCGGTAGAGTCGCGGCGCGCCCTTGAATCAAGACCGGAGCGCACCGATCCTACGGGAGAGACCTGGATGTTCAAGAGATTGCACCACGTCGGCATCGCCGTCACCTCTCTGGACGACGGCGGCAAGGCCTGGGGACCCGATGGACTCGGCCTCGTCGAAGAGGGCCGGGAGGATGTCGTGTCCGCCGCTACACGGGTAGCGATGTTCCCCGTCGGTGAGAGCCGCGTCGAACTGCTCGAAGCCATGGGCGAGGACACACCGGTAGGCAAGTTCCTCGCGAAACGCGGCCCGGGAATTCACCACCTGTGTTTCGAGGTCGATGACATCGAAGCCGAGATCGCTCGCATAAGCGCAGCCGGAATGCGCGTGCTCGGCGATGCACCCAGCCCCGGAGCTCACGGCTCGCTGGTCGCCTTCATCCACCCGGCAGACACCGGGGGAGTGCTGGTCGAACTGAACCAGTTCGCCGATTCACCACGGGACGGGTAGCCCGGAACGTGAACACCCGAGACCCACTCGCCGGCCTCGTACTGGCCGGCTTCGAAGGCACGCAGGCGCACTGCGAGGAAGTCGAAAGCCTCGCCGAGTTGGGCGTCGGTGGCTTCATCCTGTTCGCTCGCAATGTCGCCTCACCGCTGCAGGTCCACGGACTGCTCAGCGATCTTGGTTCGCTGTGTGCCGGCCGCGATCTGCTCCTTGCGGTAGACCAGGAGGGCGGACGAGTGGCGAGGCTGCGCAGCCCGCTGACCGAGTGGCCACCCATGGCCACACTCGGTGCCCACAACGACGAGGCACTGGCCGAACAAGTCGGCCGAGCCATGGGAGTAGAGTTGCTCTCCCTCGGCTTCAACGTGAACTTCGCACCGGTGCTCGACGTCCGCTGCGAGGACACGACCATCGCCATCGGCGATCGCTCCCTGGGCGAACAACCCGAGCGGGTGGCACAGCTGGGCAGCGCCCTGGCGATCGGCTTGCAGAGCGCCGGGATCATGGCCTGCGCAAAGCACTTCCCCGGCCACGGCCATGTCGCCGAGGACTCCCACCATGAACTGCCTGTCTGCCCCCTCGGCGAGCAGGAGTTGCGACGTGACCACATCGCGCCCTTTGCAGCAGCGCTACAGGCTGGCGTTGCCTCGTTCATGACGGCGCACGTGGTCTATCCGGCGTTGGACAGCAGCCAGCCCGCAACCTTGTCGCCGCGCATCCTCGAGCAGCTACTACGAGAAGAAATGGGCTTCCAGGGAGTACTGTTCACGGACGACCTGGGCATGGGTGCCATCACCAACAACGGTACGGTTGGGGCCGCGGCCGTCGCGGCCATCCGCGCCGGGGCAGACGGGCTGCTGGTGTGTCGCCACCTGGACGCGGTGCGAGACGTACTGGCCGAACTGCGAACCACAGCAGACGCGGACCCGGGCTTCGCGCGCCGCTGCGAGCAGAGCCTCTCCCGCATCGCCGCCGCCGCCGCCCGTTTTCCGAGCCGTCCCCTGTCCGCTTCGCAACTGCCGAGCGTCCTGGGAGCAGCCGAACACCGGGCAATCGCCGAAAAACTGGGGGGGCTTGCTAGCAGCGCAAGCATCGATCCGACCCGGGGGCACGACCAACAGCGCCCGACAGCGGACCAGGAAGGCTGAAGCAGTGACACTCTCTCAAGCTGAGCTCGATGCGCAGTTGGATGCAGCCGTCGCCATGGCCCGCAAGCAGCTCTCAGCTAGCTATCCAGTAGTCGTCGACACGACCTGCTGGCGGTGGAGAAAGGGTGAACTGCGCGTTCGCGGTGGGGTTCTTGCCGCCTCCCAGGCAGAAATCTATCGGCAAGTTCTCAGCCAACAACTGGAGCGCGACGACGTGCCGACTCCACTGGTGCTCTCTGAGCTCAGTTCCCTGTGGCAACTGCATCGCTGGCTGCCACTGGTCGGCGACCAGCCCGTCGACCTGCTACGGGCAATTGACGGCGAGTTACAGACCCAATGGCAGGCTCCGGGCTGGGTACGACACTTCGCCGAGGACCCCACTGGCGAGTTCGCCCTGGTCCAGGTAGCCGACGGCACACTCGGCTGGATGAGCTGCAAGCAGCTGGATTTCTCGGCCGAGGGTCCCGTCGAAGACCCATGGGCCAGGACTCATCGGCCCGAGCGTGACCGGGTTGTCCCACCGCGTGCCGGAACTCCTGGGGCGACCCGGCGTCTCGACGCAAACCGCGCGCTGGCGAGCGAGGCGCGGTCCTGGCTCGGTCGTCCCTACCTGTGGGGTGGAAACACGCGCGCAGCCGCCGATTGCAGTGGACTTGTCCAGTCCGTTCTGCACGCCACGACAGGCATCCTGCTCCCCAAGAACACCGCGGACCAACAGGTATTCGGCAAAGAGGTTCCCGTCGATCAACTCCGTGCCGGCGACCTCGTGTTCGTCACCGGCCGGGAACTCGGCTTGCGCCATGTCGCCCTGGTCCTCGAAGACATCGAGGACCCTACCGCCTTGACCATGGTTCACGCGTCCATGTCCCGAAACGAAATCCTCGAAGAGCGGCTCGACATCTTCCTCGCCCGCCACGACTTCACCTGCGCCCGAAGAATCCTGCACTGGCCCGAGGAGAGCTAGTGGACCTGGACCGTCGAATTCACGTCGTCGGCGCTTCGGGCATCGAAGGGAGCGCGGTGCTTCTCTACCTGGCGGGGGAGCGCTGCATCGAGGGCATCGTCGCCCACGACTTCTCGGCCGACCGGCAGGCCTTTGAGCACTCGTTCCACAAGACCAACACAGCGTGGAGCGAAGCGGAGCGGGGGCAGGTCCTCGAGCGGCTCTGGAACCTGCCCATCAGCTTCCAGTTGGGCTCCGAGTACCTACGCGGCATCGAGACCGCCGAGCTGATCTTCGCTTCGCAGAACTGGTTCAACTACGAGGCCAACCGACCGGCGATGGACAATGCGGTGGCGGCCGGTGCACAGCTGGTCGGCGTCCTCGATCTTGCCCTGGACCTCTTCTCAGGCCGAAGTGTCACGGTCACCGGCTCCAACGGAAAATCCACCACGGCCGCCCTGATCGGCCACCTTTTGCAGGCCTCTGTACCCGCCGGCAGCCGGGTCATGCGCAGTGGCAACGATCGTTCCGAGCAGGCCGCCCTGGCTGCACTGGAGCGCGCATCCTCAGCGGACCTGGCGGTCTGGGAAGTCTCCAACCGTCACCTGCGCGACCGCACCGTAGTCAGCGATGTAGCCGTGCTGACCAACATCACCCACAACCACATCGAGGACCACGGTTCCTGGCAGGCATACGTTGCAGCAAAGAGCAGGCTGGTCCTCGCTCCGGGACAGGGAGGACATGCTGTGCTCAGTGCCGTCGATCCACAGAGCCGCAAGATCACCGAGGCTGTGCGCGACAGTGGCGCGACGCTGTGGCTGTTTGGAGCGCCGCCCCAGCCGGGCTCTCTGGATGGGGCCTGCTGGGTCGAAGACGGGCTTATCCTGCTGCGGGAACCCCAGCGTCGCGACAACCTCGAGCTGGCTCGGGCCTCGGACCTGCCGCTGCCCGGCGAGCACAACCTGCTCAACCTTCAAGCAGCGCTCTGCGCGACAGCAGCCTGCGGCTTCCTGGACCGAGATGTCCTCCGCTCTGCCCTCTGCAACGCGCCCGGGCTACCCGGCCGGCTGGAGCTGGTCGCCGAACAGGCCGAGGTGCGTTGGGTCTATGACATCCAGGCGACCACTGCACCCGCAGCCGCTGCCGGGATCGAGGCGATTGCGGCCAGCGGCACGCCGATCGTCTTGCTGGTCGGCGGCGAAGACAAGGGCATGGACTTCACCGAGATGGCCAACGCCGCGGCGAGTTCCTCGCGACGCATCCTGGCGCTGCCGGGGACCGGGACGGATGCGCTGCTCGCCTCCCTGGCGGACCGCGCGGAAGTCGAACACTGCACATCACTGGACCACGGGCTCGAGCGAGCGCGAGCAATCGCGCAGCCGGGCGACACGGTGCTGCTGTCACCCGGCTGCGCGTTCTTCTATCGACACTACATCGACGGGGGGCCGTCCTTTACCGAGCGAGTACGGCGTATGCTCGGTCTCGACTACGCCACGCCGCACACCTCGGAACAGCAGACATGACCAGCGTCGAGCAGACATGACCAGCGTCGAGCAGCCCCTATCGGGTGTCCCTACCCTGGTCCTCGGGGCGGGCTTCGGCACCCGCATGCTGCCCCTGACCGAGCACATCCCCAAGCCTGCCATTCCACTGCTCGGTCGACCGCTACTCGGCCATCCGCTGATCCACCTGTACGCAGGAGGCTGCCAGGATGTCTATGTAAATACCTTCCACCAGAGCGAGCGTCTCATGACGGCGATGGACTCCTGGGTTCAGCGACGGCTGCTACGCATGACACTGCAGTGGTCGATCGAGGGCCCCGAGATCCTCGGCACGGGAGGCGCCACCCGCAAGTTGGAGAATGAACTTTGCGGCAACGGCGGGCCCTTCCTGATGCTCAACGGCGACTCCATCCTGGGCGCTGACCTGCCGAAGCTGTGGGCTGCACACCAGCGCAACCGCGACGAAGGGGCCCTGGCCACTTTGCTCTGCCTGCCACGCCGGGACGCCGTCGACTACGGTGCGGTGTGGGTCGCCGACGATGGCCGCATCCTGGACCTCGCCGGCCTCGGGCGCGCACCCGGTGTCAGCGACGAGGACCTGGCCGGCGCCACGCCGAGCATCTTCTGCGGCATCCAGATCATCGAGCCCGCGGTGGTTCAGCAGCTTCCTGCCGCAGGAACCAAGAGTTGCATCGTCCGGCAGGGCTACGCGCCACTGATCTCGGCCGGTAGCGAAATCCGTGCCGTCCTCGTCGAGCCCGACCTACTCTTTCACGACGTGGGAACACCGGCACGCTACCTGGACGCGCAGAACGAACTGATGGATGGGCCCGACAAGCTCGTGCTGCCCACTCCGCCTGGAATCGATCCACTCGAAGCGCTGTTCCAGGAGGCCTCCTACGCAGTCGATCGTTCCGGGCGCGAGTATGGGAACCCCGATTCCGTAGACGGCCTGGCTGGTGCCACCATCGAGCCCCCGGTGTTCTTCGGGCCGCGCAACGAGGTGGGACCAGGCGCCGTGGTCGGGCCGCACGCAAGCATCGGAGCGCTCAACTCGCTGGGAGCCAACTCGCGGGTCAGCGATGCCGCCCTGTGGAGTGGCGTACGACTGGCCTCGGGCAGCTCCATGTACGGAGAGATCGCTGCCTACCTGGGAGACGAGCTGCTACGCCTGCGAGGGCGAGACAACTGAATGAGCCGCTTCGCGAAGCAAACCGTAAACGAGATCATCCTCAACCGTGTGTCGGACCCGGCAGAGACCGTCCACGGCTATTGCGAGGGTTCCGAGGGTGGCTTTCGGCCCATTACGGCAGGCGAGACCCGCAACACGACCCTGCAGATCGCCGCAGCGCTGCATGCCCGCGGGCTGGCAGCAGGCGATCGGATCGCCATCCTCGCCGAGGTTCGCCACGAGTGGGTGGTCTGGGACTTCGCCAATCTGCTCAGTCGCATGGTCACCATCGGCATCTACCCGACCTCGACCCCCGCCCAGATCCTGTACCTCCTGCAACACAGCGAGAGCCGTGTCCTGGTGCTCGAGAATGCAGAGCAGCTCGCGATCCTGGCGAACATCCTCCCAGAGTGCCCCGACCTGCGCCTCATCGTCTGCCTCGATGATGACGGAATCCAGGCCGATGCGAGCGGTGCAGAGCAGATCGGCATCTCTGCTTTTGTCGAAGAAGGCCGGGCGGCGCTGCAGCAGAGTGGCGAGGCGGCTGTCATCGAGCGGGCCCACGCCGCGGAGCCCGACGACATCGCAACGCTGGTCTACACCTCGGGCACCACCGGACCACCCAAGGGCGCGATGCTCACCCATCGCAACCTGTTCCACGTCACCGAGACCGTCGCCGGCATCATGGACTTCACCCCCGACGACCGCTCCATCGTGTACCTGCCCCTGGCCCACGTGCTGCAGCGCTACTCGGTCTACCTCGGCTGCCGCATCGGTATTGCCGGCTATTACACCTCGCGGCTCAAGGAGCTCGGCGCCATCCTGCAGGAAGCACGGCCGACGGTGTTCGTCGGCGTGCCCCGGGTGTTCGAGAAGATCCACGCACGGGCTCTTGCTACTGCTGAGTCCATGTCCCCGTTTCGGCAGCGTATCTTTGCGCGGGCCTTCGCCGTCGGCCACCGGGTCGCTGAACTTCGGCGCACCGGCAGAAAGCCGGGCCTGTGGCTTCGCATTCAGCACCGAATCTTCGACCGGCTGGTATTTGCCAAGGTGCGGGCGAAGCTGGGCAACCGCGTGCGGATGGCCGTGTCGGGCGGCGCACCGCTGTCGACTCCCATTGCGCTCTGGTTCGAAGCCGCCGGGATCCTGGTCGTGGAAGGCTACGGGCTCACCGAGACCTCGGCGCCGGCCACCACCGGTACAGCCGCCGCGTACAAGCACGGCACCGTCGGTCGAGCCATCCCCGACACCGAGGTGCGCATCGCCGAGGATGGCGAGATCGAGGTCAAGGGCCCCGGGGTGTTCCAGGGTTACTTCAAGAACGAGCAGGCCACCGCAGACGCGTTCACTGCCGACGGCTTCTTCAAGACCGGCGACATCGGCGAGCTCGACGACGAAGGCTTCCTGAAGATCACCGACCGAAAGAAGGATCTCATCATCACGGCCGGCGGCAAGAATGTGGCCCCGGCGAACATCGAGAACCTGCTCAAGGAGCATCCCCTGATCGGGCAGGCCATGGTCTACGGTGACCGGCGTCCCTACCTCGTGGTCGCCATCAGCCTGGACCCTGAGGAGGCCGGCAGCTGGGCGGCCCGCGAGGGACGGCCGGGCAACAGCCTCGAGGAACTCAGCCGTGACGAAGTGGTAGAGGCAGCCATCGCCAAACACATTGCAGCAACCAACGGCCAGCTTGCCCCCTACGAAACACTCAAGAAGTGGCTGATCGTTCCGCTGCCCTTCATCCCGGAAAACGGCTACCTGACTCCGACTCTGAAGCTCCGCAGGCGGGCAATCGTCGAGACCTTCGGCAGCGACCTAGACGCACTCTACGAGTAGTACCGGGAGCACGAACGTGCGCGCGCCTCACGACCAGTCAGAGTCGGCCCCACTGCTGAAACTCAGCGTCGGCCACGCCGTCTGGGCCGTCGCCTGGCCGATGGTCGCGATCGGGTTACTGCGCTCTTGCTACTACCTGACCGACTCCTACTGGATCGGCAAAATCGACACCACGCACCTCGCGGCGCTGGGGGGCTCCGCGTTCGGCTGGTGGATCATGTTCATCTGCTGCAACGTCGCCGGCTACGGGGTCAATGCCCTGGTGGCAAGACACGAAGGGGCCGGCCGGCGCGAGCGAATTGCTCCAACCGTAGTTCAGGGTCTCTGGGTCGGGCTGGTGATCTACATCCTGCTGGTCGTCATCGCCTGGCCCTTCCGCGACCTGTATTTCCACTTGCTGGGCTTCGAAGCAGGAAGCGAGGAGCGAATTCTTGGCGGCAGATACCTCGGCATCGGTCTGCTCGGCTCCGTCGCCCTTGCCGGCCACGCCGTCACATTGGCAGCCTTCCGTGGCCTGGGAGACACCCGCACGGCGTTGTGGATTGCCGCCGTCTCCCTGGTCCTGAACGCCGGACTCGACCCGATCCTCATCTGGGGCTGGTTTGGCGCACCGGCGTTGGGCATCGGCGGTGCCGCATGGGCAACCACCGCGGCCAATGCCCTGGCTGCCTTGCTGAGCCTCATCATCCTGGCCCGCAAGGGCTATGTACTGCAGCCCCGCCGGCCACACCCGAAGACCCTGGGAGTGATCGCCCGCATCGGGATCCCAATCAGCAGCGAGGGGGTCAGCTTTGCGATGGTCTACATCATCCTCGGCCAGTTCATCACCGACTTCGGCAGCCACCAGATGGCGGCGCTGGGCGTCGGCCACCGCCTCGAGAGCCTCGCGTTCATGGTCTGCGTCGGCTTCCAGGTGGGAGCCGCCACCCTGGTAGGTCAGTACCTCGGTGCCGGCAAGCCCCGTGGAGCTGGGCAGGCTGTCCACCGGGCCGCCTCCCTGTGCGCTGCCGTCATGCTGCCCACAGGCATCCTGCTGTACGCCTTCGCGCCGCAGTTGTTCGGCGTGTTCACCGACGATCTGCTGACAATCGAGGCGGGCACCAGCTACCTGCGGATCCAGTCCATTGTCGTCGTGTTCATGGGCCTGGAGGTCGTCTACCAGGGTGGCTTCAGCGGTAGCGGTGACACCCTGCCGCCACTTGTGCTCGGTGTCCTGTTCACTACGGGTCGCATCCCCCTGGCCTGGCTACTCGCCTACCCTCTCGGCCTGGGCGTGGACGGAGTCTGGTGGGCCATCGCCGCCAGCACTGTCATCAAGGGGGTTGTCGCCTGGCTGTGGTTCCGACGGGGACGCTGGGTTGGCGCGCTCAGCGAGAAGGACCTCGCAATCTGACGCAGGCCCGTCCCGGCCAGCAACTGAAATCAGCCGCCAACCTCGAGCGCAAAGGCCGAGGCGCCCCAGGCCCGCTGCACCTGGACAGCAGCATGGCGCTCGACCAGGGCGAGCACCGTTCCACCGCCACCTGCGCCAGTGATCTTCGCCGCCAGAGCACCGGCGGCGAGAGCAACTCGAACAGCCTCCCGGTCGGCATCCCACACCACGCCCAACTGCTCAAGACATGCCTGCTGCTCCATCATGGCCTGCGCCAGTCCCGGCAAATCGCCCGAGGCCCAGGCGGAGCGACCGATGCGACTCCAGCGACCCATCTCCGCGATCGCCCGAACCAGGGTCGGCTCGGCACCGAGGCGCTGCCGAACACCCTCGACCAGGTCGCGGGTGGGGCAACTGCTCGCCTGCGGACGAAGCACCAACACAATCGGCGGCAGACCCTCCAGGGCCGTGGGATGAATGCCCTTCTCGAACCAGACCGGCTTCTCGAGGGTAGACACCGTGTGGTCAATGCCCGATGGCTGGCCGTGGAACATGCGTTCGACCGCAGCCGCAGCGAGGACGACCCGCTCGGTGTCAGGCGCCTGCCCATACCAGCACAGCAGCGCTCGCCCGAGCGCCGTGCCGAGTGCTGCCGAAGTGCCCATGCCCGACTGCAGACCGCCGGAACGCACAGCAAGACGCAGCGGCAGCGGCAGTTGCAGGCCCAGCGCCTGGGCGGCAGTGCCCAGGGCACGGAAGACATCCGCCCGCGCACCTTCGGGGGCACGCTCATCGAGGGTGATACTGATGGGCGGCACCTGTTGGTCACCGACAGAAGGCATGGCCTGAGTCGCACCGCCTCCTCCCGCCAACTGCAGATCCTCGGGATCAATCTGCAAACCCACCTGGCTGCTGATCTGGGCTGCGGCAAAGTCCATGGGGCCCCAGCCGGCACCCGGCTCAGCCAACACCACGGACAGGCGGTTGGTCGACAGAGGCAAGGCGAGTGCAGGCTCGCCGTAGACCACCGCATGCTCACCGAGCAGGATCAGCTTGCCGCAGGCTGTCGCCACGACGGGCCGATGACCCGGAGCTGTATCTGGTAGATCAGAAGAGGTGGTCATCGTGAAGTCTTGCCCCCGGTCCGGGACGATTTTCGAGTATTTCGGCTCGCGGGGCCAGCTTGTCGATACGCCGGCGTAGTTCGGGAGCATCCTTGCTCTCGCACAGGATGTGCACATTCGGCCCGGCATCGAGGGTGAAGTACACCGGCATGCCATCTTCCTCGCGCCAACTGCGCACTGCCTGCATCAAGGCCACCGTGCCCGGCTGCAGGTACAGCGCCGAAGGCTGGCCACTCATCATGATCCCCTGCACTTCCATGGCCTCGTGCTCGACGATCTCGCCGAACACCTGGAACTCACGCTGAGCCAGGGCGCCCTTCAGCGCGAGGATGCGGGCAGGCAACAGCTTCTGCCGTTCCGCCATGAAAGGGTGGGCGCTCGCAATGCGGTGCCCCTCGGAGCTGGAAATCACCTTCGGGCTCCGCGAGACCAGGACGACCAGGTCGGTGAGATCCCAGTGGTCCGCGGGGCAGAACTGCTGTGAGACCGAACCCAGGTCGTCTTCTCCCGCGGTCCACTCCACGAAACCACTTTGAATCGACCGACAGGCGGAACCGCTGCCGCGTCGCGCCCAGCGAGTCATCTCGGTTTCGCTGGGGAGGTCTTCACCAAAGGCGCCCAGCGCGGCGCTCGCGAGCGCCGCGAACCCCGAGGCCGAAGATGCAATCCCGGTACCGGCCGGAAAGGAGTTCACCGACGCCACCCGGGCATACATGCGGTACCAATCCGCACGGATCTTGTCGAGGTAGCGGGAAATTCGCACGCCACGACCGTCGAGGACCCGCTCCCCTTCCAGGTAGATCTCGTCCTGCCGGAGCGTCGGATCCCACTCGACGGTAGTCGTGGTGACGGCAGCCGACAGGTTCATCGAGATGGAATCGTTCAGAGGCAGGTTGCAGTCGAAGTCCCGCTTACCCCAGTACTTGATGAAGGCGATGTTCGAGCACGCCGTCGCGCTGGCACACATTCGATCGGTCACGGTATCTCCTCCCGCTGCAAGCCGCGCGGTTCGACCCTCACATCCAGCACGTCGAGGCCGAGCTCGGTCGCGGCGCTAGCAGCTTGTTCCGGCTGCTCTGCGAGGATCAACACGCAGTCCCCCCCACCGGCACCACTGAGACGAACCCCGAGGACGCCAGCACAATTTCGTAGCCTCTCTACCAGTTCTGCGAGCTCCGCGGGAACAGCACCCAATGTCTCGAGCAAGCGCTGTCCTTCCCCCATCGCCGCACCCAGGCCGAGCGAGTCCCCCGATTCAAGCATCGAGATACCACGCCGTGCCCGAGAGCCTATCTCCGCGTAGAGGGGATGACCGGGGGCAACGCCCCTACGCACATCTCGGAGCATCTCGGCGGGCGACGCCTTGCGGCGAGACCAGCCGACTACCCAGTGCAGGGGCGGACTGGCAGGCGGCTCGACCCGCTGCATCGGCACCTCCGCCGAAGCCTCGAACACCACGTAGCCGCCAAGCAACTGAGTCGCGACGTCATATCCTGAAGCCGCACCCTGAAGCTGCTTCTGGGCGGCATGGACCTCGGTGAAGATCGCCGAAGCCGGGCAGTCCTCGCCGCTCAGATAGCGCAGCGCTGCGGCCGCCGCCAGGGTCGAGGCCGACGATGAACCCATTCCCCAAATCGGTGGAAACTCCGCATCAAAACGAAGTGATAGGCCCCCACCAACTGCCGAGTGAGCACGCAGGACCGGCCACAGCAGGCTCAGCTCCGGAACCGGCGGTCGAGATTCGAGCAGCGTGGCCATGGGCACTCGGACGGGAGCCGCAAACACACCGTCGGCCAGCAACTCGAGCGTGTCGCCGCCGGGCACCGTGCACGCCTCACAGGCAATACGGCGGTCCAGGCACATCGCGATGGCAGGATGTCCCTCGAGCACCGCGTATTCACCAAAGAGCATGAGCTTGCCGGGCGCCGAACAACGAGCCCGGCGGGGGGCAGCGGTCACGTCTCGTCCGCCGGATCCAGCTCGCGGCTCAACTCAATGTTGCGAGCGTGCAGCCTCATGTGACCCTTCTGAATCCCCTCGGTGGCCAGCGCACGCAGAGCACCGAGGTTCTGCGCGAGACCCACCGCAACGATGATTCGCGCGAGGTCGCGGGCACGGGTCACACCGAGCAGACGCAGCGCAAAGCGAGCCGCTGGGTGCAGACGCGTCACTCCACCGATCGTGCCCACCTGGAGCGGCAGCTCGAGTTCGCCGTAGAGGTCACCGTCCTCGAGCACCTGCCAGTTGGAGAGACTGCGGTACTGGCCATCGCGGGCCGCCCAGGCGTGAGCACCTGCCTCGACCGCGCGCCAGTCGTTGCCGGTAACCACGACGATGGGGTCAATGCCGTTCATGATTCCCTTGTTGTGGGTAGCCGCACGGTAGGGGTCGTACCAGGCGAAACGAGCGGCCTCGACGATGCGCCGTGCCACCTCCGAACCGTCCAATTCCGCCACCGAGAGGTCGGCGGCCGAGATCCGGCAACTGGCCTTGAAGCGACGATGGGCGGCGAGATTCGACAGGATCCGCAAACCGACTCTGCCACCTGCCCAGCCGGCAATGTCGGCGGCAAGCTCCTCGCACATCGTGTTGACGACGTTGGCTCCCATGGCATCCACGGGATCCACCAGCAGGTGCACGACCAGCACGTGGCCCGCGCCGGTTTGCTCGGGCTCAAAAAGACGGCACTCGATGTCGCGACAACCACCGCCGGCAGCGACGAGCGCAGGGTCCAGCGCATTGGCCATCTCGATGATCTCGTCTCGACGTGACTGCACGGCGGCCACCGCCACAGCAGGGTCGGGCACATCGAGGACCTGCACCTGGCCGATCACGAGGTCCTCGAGCACCTCGGTAACAAAGCCTCCGGTGTTGCGAACCAGGCGCGCCATGTTGGACGCCGCCGCCACCACCGAACTCTCCTCCACCGCCATGGGAACCAGCACCTCGCGACCATCGACCACGAAATTGACGGCGATGCCCAGAGGCAGGACGAAGGAACCGATGACGTTCTCGACAAAGCTGTCGAGCAGGCGTGGATCGAGCTTGCCATCCACCGCCACGGCGATGGGGTCGCCCTCCTCCAGCCCAGCGGCGGCACGAGCCACCGCCTGCCTCTGCTCGAGGCCGAGACGATAGAAGCCAGGGATCCGGCTCGTCGGCATGTCCTCGCTGGCATCGGTCATCGGGACTCTCGAACCTCCAGTGCCCGCAGGCCACTCAGTCCGCCGGCACCGCTGCATAGCATTGCAATGCGAAGTTCCTCAAGGATTCGTCGCCCCAGCGCCAGGACAGCTTGCTGGCTATCGTCGGCAGCCCGGAAGAAAGGCAACGCCATTCCGGCGACATCGGCACCCAGGGCAATGGCTCGTGCGACGTCGACGCCGTTGCGCACCCCGCCGGTCGCGATGATCGGAAAGTCGGCACCGAGGGCAGCCCGACACTCGCGCACGGCATCGCCGGTAGCCAGGCCCCAGTTGCGGAAGGTCTCGCCCATTGCCTGGCGCTCCCGGTCCTCGGCTCGCAGCCCTTCGATCCGCGCCCACGAGGTGCCGCCGCCACCGCCCACATCGATGGCAGTGGCCCCCATCTCCCGGGCCAACAGCGCCATTGCCGCAGACAGGCCGAAGCCCACTTCCTTGAGAATGACCGGTACTCCAACCGTAGCGATGAGTGCCTCGACCTTTACTCGCAGGTCCCGCCAGTCACGGTCGCCTTCGGGCTGCACCATCTCCTGGATCGGGTTGAGGTGCAGAGCCAGAGCATCCGCTTCGACTGAATCGATCAGGCGGCGGCAGTCGTCCACGGAGACTCCGTGGCTCAGCTGGATCCCACCGACATTGGCCAACAGCAGGATGTCTGGCGCCACGTCACGGACCTGGAACGTGGCAGCCAGCCCATCCTGCTCGAGCAGCACCCGCTGCGAGCCGAGTCCCATGGCCAGCCCGAGCTCCTGTGCGGCATAGGCGAGTCGCTTGTTGACCTGTCCGGCCCGCGGCGAGCCACCCGTCATTCCAGCAATCATCAGCGGCGCTTCAAGATGCTTGCCGAGCAGCTCGGTGGCGAGGTCCATGTCCTCGGGACGCCCCTCGGGAAGAGCGACATGAGGCAGCGTCCAGCGCTCCCAGGCACGCTGCTGCAAGCCGGCCTCGACGTCCTGTTCGGCGACAATGGACAGGTGACTGTCCTTGCGACGGGAGCTGAGATGCCCCTGCAGGACACGTCCACTATCGCCCTGCCAGTCGAGCACGCTGAGACTCCAACGAGTCATCCCTTCCGGCGCTCCCTCGACCTGTTCCCGCACCTGTGCGGTGCCGCTGGCCCGCGAACCCGGGGCGAGGAACAGGCGCAGCGTCACCTCGCTACCTGAGGTCAGCGGCTGCTCGCAGTCCACCAGCAGAGCGTCCGGCCCAATGGCAGGACACAAGCCCGACCTGCCGTCGATGCGAACAGGCAGGTAGGTGCCGAGGCGTACCAACTCCCTCACGAGGAACCTCCGTCGCCGCTTGCCGCGCGCCCTTCACGGGCAGCGAGCATCCAGCGCACTCCCAGCCCGACAAGAACCACCATCAACACAGCCCAGACCAGCCAGTCCGCGCGCGGCGTGTAGGGATTTGCCGGCCACATTACCGGTGAGAACAAGCCATACGCGACCACTGCCAACCAGGCCGCCCAGCCACGACGGCCCTCGGGGGTCCGACCACGCCAGCCCAGGAGCAGCAGCAGACTCGCTACCAGCCCGCACAACTGCACGAACCAGTCACCCCACCGCACGTAGGGTGTCAGCACCCGCACCTTCTTGACGTCGTAGACCAGCACGCCCCGCTCGAACACGCCGAGCGTGGCAACGAGCTGGCCGCGGGCATCAGCTACTGCACTGATCCCGGTGGTCGCCGCGCGCACCAACGGCACGCCGTACTGAGCGGCCTGCAGCACCGACAGCATCAGGTGCTGGTGGGGGCAGCCCGTGTCGCCGAACCAGGCGTCGTAGGTGATGTTCACCAGCAACTCGGCACCGCGATCGACACCACCACGCACGTAGCGATGGCGGATTGCCTCGTAGCAGATCAGGAACACGAAGTCGGCGGATGCTGTCTCGAAGACTGTCAGCCCATCGCCCGGGGCGAAGTTTCCGACGCCCTGGATCTTCTTGAGGATCGGGATGCGATCCTCGAGCGGCATGAATTCGCCGAAGGGGAGCAGGATGTTCTTGTCGTAGGGCGGATCGGCGGCAAGTTCACCGGCTTCGCCCCGCGGGTAGACCCGGAATGCGGAGTTGTAACTGGAAGGCTCTCCATCCGCGCCGCGCCGAACCAGGCCACCACCAGTCCACAACTCGGCACCAGTCACCTTGATGAGCTCGCGCACCCGGCGATTACGTCCCGACTTTGGGCTGCGACGGATGGCCCCCTCGGGCCAGATGAAGACGTCGATGTCGCCGTGCTCCTTCCAGGCCTGCAGGCTCAAGTCGACGAGATCATCGGCAATCGCCGACCGTCGATCAGCACGCCGCACGCCCAGGCTCTTTTCGCTCTTCGCCCTCTCGACCATCATGCTGCGACGCTTGAACACGTCCTGGTTGGCTTGCACCAGGGCGACCCGGAAGGTCTCAGCATCCTGCTCGGCAGCTTCGATCCGGCCCCCCTGGTACGCGGACCAACTCAGCGCGACCACCACGAAGAGCAGCCAGGCTCCCAGGTTGGTCAGCATGGCGCGGTCGATGAGCGGAAGCTCGGGGCTGGCGTGACGCTCCCACAGGTCGACCAGGATGCAGTTGCTCAGCAGCATGAAGAACGAGATCCCGGCAACACCGGTCAGGCCAGTCACCAGGAAAAAGCTGCTGAGTTGGTACCAGGTGACGCCCTGGTAGTAAGGAAACAGCTGCGGATTGAGGTACTCGACCACCGCAAACCAGGCGGCGATTGCCAGCGGCCAATAGCCACGCGACACGCGGCGAATCGGCTCGAAGCCCCAAGCAAACACGGCCATGTAGAAGCCGAACGCCAGGGAGAACAGCAGCAGGCAGCCTGCTGCCAGCACCCACGGCAGGTTGGAGAAGGTCTCTACCGTGTAGATAATCCACGAGAAGATGCTCGCGTTGGCAGCAACGCCCACCAGCCAGCCAGCCAGCAGCGCGCGCCGCCCCTGCAGCTTGCTGAGCACAAGCAGCGCCGGCACGAAGCCGACCAGGTGCAGCCACCACAGGTTCATCGGCGCCGAGCCCCAGCGCTGGAAGGCACCGGAACAAACCAGGGCAACAATGGCCAGCGCCACCTGCCATCGCCGCTGCTTGCTTTGGGAGGCTCCAGCCATCGTGGCGGCGACTGTTAGCACGGCCCGCAGACCTTGTCAGGACGAAGCCAACGCGCGACCTGCTACCCTGGCGCGCCAGCACTTCTCGCCCTGTTGCGGAGCCATTGCAATGACCACGATCAAGACGCGAGAGATCACCTGCCCTCTGTGCACAGAGGCGTTCGTGGGCTGGTCAGTACTGGTCGGTCCCGCGAGCGGTCCCCTGGCTTCGGACCTGCGTCGCTACCCCGAGGGGCAAGATCCCATTCCCAGGCAGCTCAATAGTTGCCCCGTTTGCGGCTACTCGGGCGAAGTGAGCGCCTTCGAGGAGTTCGCGCCGGAGCCGGATCGGCCCGTTGCCGGTGAAGACGCTAGCCTTCGCGAGCTGGTCGACCGCCATCTGCGGCCACACGCCGCCGAGTGCCATGGCAACCCAGCACTTCGCTACGAGCAGCACGCCCTGCTCGAAGGTTGGCTGGACAACGGGCCGCTACGCCAGGGCGATGCCTGGTTGCGCGCAGCCTGGATGCACGGCGATGCTGACCATGGCGAGGATGAGCGCCGCTGCAGGGAGCAGGCCCTGCGCTGCTACCGGCAGGGTCTCGATGAACGCAAGTGGCTGCGTCGCCGAGAAGACATGGTGGTGATCGCCTACCTGGTCGGCGAGCTGTGCCGACGCCTCGACCAGCGCGACGATGCACTGCGCTGGTTCGAACAGGCTGTCGCCTGGTCCTCGGGCCTCCAGCACATGCAGGAGCTGGTCGAACTCGCCGAGCGCCAGGCTCGCGACCCTCGAGACCTTGTGCGCTGACGATTGGGGCTACCCCTTTCGCACCGCTGTGCTACACCCTGGCGCCATGAGCAACGCGAACGATCTCTCCTTTCGGAATTGGCTCACACCGCGACTCGAGCGCGTCCTGGACGGCGGCACAATCGAGCGAACCGACGCTCTGCGCCTGCTACACGCCGACGGTGCCGACTGCTTCGAATTGTTCGCCGCCGCAAACCGCATCCGGCAAGCCTTCCACGGCGACTCGATTCACCTGTGCTCCATCGTCAACGCAAAGAGCGGGCGCTGCTCGGAAGACTGCGGCTTCTGCAGCCAGTCGGTGCGCTTCCCCAGCGACATCCCAGAGTACGACCTGGTCGACACCGAGACGGTCCTGGCGCACGCTCAGCGGGCAAAAGAGAACGCATCTCAGGCACTGGGCATCGTGGCAGCCTGGCGTGGGCTCAAGAAGGGGCCCGAACTGGATGGCGTACTCGAACGGATTCGCGCCCTGGCCGCAGAAGAGGGCATCCACGCCGATGCGAGCCTCGGGCTCATCGACGACCCGGACATCCCCGACATGCTCAAGGACGCCGGCCTGCACACCTATAACCACAACCTCGAGACCAGCCGGCGCCACTTCTCGACGATCTGCGAGACCCACTCCTATGACGACCGCATCGAGACCCTGAAGCTGATCAAGGGAGCCGGGATGCGCACCTGTAGTGGCGGCATCTTCGGCATGGGCGAAGAGCTCGAGGACCGCGTGGAGTTAGCCTTCCAACTGCGGGAACTCGAGGTCGATGTGATCCCCCTCAACTTCCTGAACCCCATGGAAGGAACTCCCATGGCGGGTCGGCCGCTGATGGAACCCATGGAGTGTTTGCGAACCGTCGCGATGTTCCGCTTCGTCAACCCGAAGACACACCTGATGGTCGCCGGCGGCCGCGAGGTGAACCTGCGCCACCTGCAGCCGCTGATGTTTGCTGCGGGAGCCGACGCGACCATGGCCGGCGCGTACCTGACCAGTGACGGGAACGCGGGACAGGACGACCTCGAAATGATTCGCGAACTTGGCCTCGACCATGGCCCCGTACAGCCTGCCTCGACACCGGAAGCGAGCCCTGCCACCGGCGCTGGCCGTCTGCAGGTGATCCCGCCGGGCACATCCCCACCCTCCTGTTGACAATTTCTTGACATTAAACCCGGTATGCTGGACACTGCGCATCCAGATCGAGGGACCCCGAAGATGACCACACGGCACGATCCCCTGCCCCGATTCGCTTGCGCGCTGTCGCTGTCGCTGCTGCTTGCCTTGCCAGGCTGCGCATCCGACCAGGATGAGTACGGGATCCTCGGCCCCCTGCAGCAGAGCGAACAGGCACTCAGCAGTTCGGGAACCGGTAGCCCCGGCCTGTCCTCCTCAGTTGCCGGAGCCAGCACCGAGGTGTGGGAGGCCAGCAACAAGTGGGCCGACACCAACAACAGCGACGCTCGCCAGGCGGGCCTGGCCTGGGGCAGCAACTCGGGCCTCAACTGGGAGCAGAAGTACAACGTCTGGATCCAGCAGATGCAGCAGACCGCTACCTACAGCGGCAACGGCAAGACCTTCCGCATCACCAACCCCCAGGGCAAGACCATCGACGTTCCCTCCCTGGAGTGCGCCGAGCTGGCTCTGATGATGCGGGCCGTGTTCGCCTCCTGGTACAACCTGCCGTTCTTCCTCGAAGCGAAGGATTCCGCGGGAACCCGCGTGTTCCTAGGCCACTTCGGATTCCGCACCGACAGTGGCCGCTACAAGAACACGCCGAACTTCAAGACGAAGTACAACGACTACAGCCACCTGGGCAATGCGGACGCCCTGGCCAGCTGGCCGCAGGACAGCCGGCTGCGCGGACGCCACCTATACAGCCGCGGTAACCACGACGACCTGAATCCCTTCCTACACGCGGATGCCGGCGCCGGCTGGTACTTCGACGAGTTGCTGGTCAACAAGCGGGTGGGACACTTCCTGCTGCTGCTGCTGCCCTACTTCGGTTCGGCCAACCTGGCGGACGACACCAACGCCTACCACGCCACCCCCGAGAGCCTGCGCGCCGGCGACATCCTACTCAAGCGCTGGCAGCGGCGCGGTATCGGCCACGTCATGCTCGTCAAGGACGTCGAGCAGCGCCCCGAAGGCAAGATGGCCGCAGAACTCGCATCGGGCTCCATGCCGCGACGGCAGGCTGTCTGGGAGAGCCAGGCTGCCACCAAGATGCTGTTCACCAACAAGCTGACGGGCGGCGAAGGCGAAAACCACAACGGTGAGCGCTACGTCAACCTCGGCGGTGGCCTGAAGCGCTTTCTGATCGCCGAGTTGAACGGTGGGCGCTGGCGAAACCGGGTGCTTCCTGCCGACCTCAACACCTACATCCGCTGGTCCAACCGAACCGAGCGAGCAGCACGGCCCGACCGCTTCGCCGAACTCCTGGTCGAGGTTCCCCCCGAGGAGTTGCGCGATGAACTGCTGGCCATCATCGAGGCCAAGCGCGAGCACCTACGCAACTATCCAGCCTCCTGCTCGGCCCGCATCGCCCGGGAAGCGGCCTTTGCCGAGTTCTACGAGTTGATGGCCGACAAGTTCGACATGAGCGTGGACCAGGTCGATGGCGAGTACCGCATTCTCGAAGACTACGTATTTGCAGAGTTGATCTACGACCAAAGCAAAACCTGTTGCTGGAACAGCACCAACAGCAGCATGTTCGACGTGATCATGAGCTACAACCTGCAGCTTCAGGAAAGCGCCGCCTCGTGCGCATTGCCCGTGGTGTTCAAGGCCGTAGACGGCGGCTACGAGGTCTTCGCGCAACACGCACAGAGCATGGGCCTGGGCAACCAGTGGGCACCCTGGAATGACGACGAGAGTTGCCCCCAGGCAGGCACCCTCAATGACGTGGAAGAGACCCACGGCTGGACCCCCTACTGCGAGGTCGAAGGCTCCATCAATGGCGATCAGCCAGGCACCGACACGGGCAGTGACCCCTACGAGGTCAACGACCGCCGCGAGCAGGCCTACCCCCTCGGCGAAGGCAGCCACCAGGGCGCCGCGATCAGCAGGGACGACGAGGACTGGTTCACGTTCACACCGCCCACAGGCGCCACCGTGCGCATCTCGATCGAGTTCGACCACCGCGAAGGCGACCTCGACATGCAACTGTTCCGCGGTGCCACCCAGGTCGACCGTTCCAACAGCACCCGCAACACCGAGACGGTCGACAGCATCTTCGACGGAACCGAGCCCATCTCGGCGCGCATCTTCGGCTACGAAGCCGCTACCGGGCCCTACAGCATCACCGTGCTGTACGAGGGCGGCGTCGACCTGGGCGACCCGTGCGATGACAACAACGAGACCATGGACAACGCCTTCGAGATCGATGCCGGTGTCTACAACGGGCTGCGCATCTGCAACTCGGATGTCGATTGGTTCCGCATTCATGCAACCGTCGGCGCAGCTGCCCTTTCCATCGAGTTCAGCAATGCCCAGGGCAACCTCGACCTCGAGCTCTATCGAAGCAACGGCGAACTCCTCGCGAGCTCGACCTCCAACGGCAACCAGGAATCCGTCGCGTCGGGCGTCGGCGTCCGTTACCTCAAGGTCTTTGGTCGAGGCGGAGCCACCGCCGACTACACGCTGAGCATCCTCGAGGACTGAGCGAGCCCGTCAGCGGCGACGTCGCATCGCCAGTTGTTCGGCGAGTTCACTCGCCATCGCCTGCAGGTCGCCAACGCCGTCGAATACCCGGTCCGCGTGGCCGGCGGAAGGCTGCACAAAGCGCTCGTGCATGGGCCCGACCGTGTCGGCGAACTGCCATCGAACCGACTGCTCAGTACGCCCGCGATCACTCACATCACGCTCGATTCGGCGCGCCAACCGAGTCGCTTCGGCGGCATCGATGAAGATGCTCAGGTCCAGGCGACGGCGGATCTCGGGCCAACACAGCAGCAGGATCCCATCCACCAGGACGATCCTGGCCGGCTCGACCCTGCGCGTGCGATCGAGTCGGTCATGATTGGCGAAGTCGTAAATCGGTTCATCGACGGCAATTCCGCGCCGCAGGTTGTCGAGGTGCTCGATGAACAGTTCGTGGTCGAGGCTGTCAGGATGGTCGAAGTTCTGCAGGTCTCGCTCAGCCTTGCTCAGGTGCCTCAAGGGCCGGTAGTAAGAGTCGAAGCACAGCCGTGCCGGCAGCTCCTTCAGTTCAATCAGCAAGGCGCTAACGAGGCTGCTTTTCCCGGAACAGCTTCCGCCACAGATCCCAACGACTCTGATCCTGTCTGTCTGCATCGCTCGATTCATTCGCTATCGCACTCTCGTTACGCCGTGTAGAATTTCAGATCTAGCGCGGTCCCCACCGTGGTGGAGCCCGCCCCCGGAAACACCTCCAAAGGAGAGCCCATGGAGTTCAACCTGCGCGCCCACTCCATTACCGTCCAGGAGAGTGACAGAACATACGCCGAGACAAAGCTGACCACAGCCCTCAAGAAAGTACTCGGCGGAAGCACCGCCCGCGTCGATGTCGAGGTCAGTGCTCCCAGTCGTAGTTCAGGGAAGCCCCTGACAGAAGTGGATGTTCACGTCTTCATCGCCAGATCCAAGACCCAGGTCGTAAAGGTGAAAGCCGAGGAATTGCGAGAGTGTATCGACCTTGCGACCGACAAGGTAATGCGGGCAGTCAAGCGAGACCGAAACAAGCGGCGCGACAAGATGCGCCACTCCGGTGAGTTCCCTGCGGCCACTGCCCCCAACGAGGACACTTCCGACGAGGTCGACACCCAGCCCTTCCCCTAGGGATTGCTGGATTTCAAGCCGCCTCGACGGGTGGTGGGTCGACCCACTCCTGGGTTCCCGGCTCGGGCCACTTCGGTCGTTTGCGAGACTCCAATAGCACCAGGATCCCCGCGCCGATGATGGCCAACGAGCCGTACTGGGCTGGAGTGAGCCCGAAATAGCGCGCGTCCGCGTGGCCGAGATCGATGTTGCGCAGGAAGTCCAGGAAGAAGCGAACCCCGCCGTACATGAACAGTGTCACGACCATCAGCACGCCTTCACGACGCGGCTTGCGCGCAACTACGATCAGGGTTGAGAAGATGACCGACGCAAGGATCACATCCATCAGCCCAAGGTCGAAACGCACGGTGTCCAACAACTGGTAGTTGCCACCCAGGAACGCGAACTTCTCGTCTCCTGCGACGCGCGCAGCCTGGAACTCGGCAGTACTGGGATATCGCACTGCCAGCCAACCGATGGAGTCCTGTACCCACTGCGGCGTCTCCGAGACTTTCCGGCCGATGTGGTCGTGGACAAGAAAACAGCCGATGCGTCCGAGCAGCCAACCGAAGGTGAGTCCGACAAGCAACAGGTCGGAGCCGCGAAGGACATTGACCCCGCGACGCTTGAAGAACACCACTGCCAGCACCGCACAACCGAAGAAGCCGCCGTACGAAGACAACCCCGACCACACGTAGAGCAGTTCCCAGGGCTTCTCGAGGTAATAGCGGGGGTCATAGAGCAGCGCGTGGCCGAGGTGCCCGAAGACCAGGGCCCCCACCGCCAACCAGACCACGACATCGCTGTAGAGGCGCGGGTCCAGCCCTCGCCGGCGTGCATAGCGCTGGGCGACGACGGTGCCCAGCACAAAGCCCAGCGCCACCATGAAGCCCCACGGCTGAATGACCACCGGTCCGATGATCTCGAGAGGTGGCGGCCGGAAGTATGGGATCAAGGCAGGCCCTCGAAGCAAGAAGAAAGAGGCTCAGAGACAACGGCCCCGACCAGGACGAGCCTGGCCGGGGCCGGAAGATTGTGGCTAAGCCATCCTAGTGGGCGTGTTCGTCCTTCTCTTCGACGGCCTCGGCGATCATCGCCTCGGTCGTCAACAGAAGACCCGACACCGACGCCGCATTCTGGAGAGCGGTGCGGGTGACCTTGGTGGGATCGACGATGCCCGCCTCAATCAGGTTGCAGTACTCACCGGTGGCGGCGTTGAGGCCGAAGGCGCCGGTATTATCGAGCACGGTCGCGACGGCGATGGATGGATCCAGGTCGCCGTTGCTCGCGATGGTGCGAAGCGGTTGTTCGATGGCGCGTCGAATGATGTCGATGCCGAAGCGCTCATCACCATTCACATCGAGACTGTCGAGGCTGCTTTGAGCGCGGAGCAGAGCGATGCCACCGCCGGCAACGATTCCCTCCTCGACCGCCGCACGAGTCGAATTCAGCGCATCCTCGACGCGCGCCTTCTTCTCTTTCATCTCGGTCTCGGTGGCTGCACCGACATAGATCACAGCCACGCCGCCGACCAGCTTGGCCAGTCGTTCCTGCAGCTTCTCGCGATCGTAGTCCGAGGAGGTCTCCTCGATCTGGCGCTCAATCTGGGAAACCCGGGCCTTGATGTCCGCCTGGGCACCACTGCCGTCGACGATGACGGTCGTGTCCTTGTCCACCGTGATGCGGTTCGCACCACCGAGGTCGTCGAGAGTCAGCTGCTCGAGCTTGATGCCAAGATCTTCCATCACGGCGCGCCCGCCAGTGAGGATGGCAAGGTCTTCGAGCATGGCCTTGCGACGGTCACCGAAGCCCGGTGCCTTGACCGCACAGACGTTCAGAGTGCCGCGAATCTTGTTGACCACCAGCGTGGCGAGGGCCTCGCCGTCGATGTCTTCCGCGATGAGCATCAAGGGCTGCCCGGTCTTGGCCACCTGCTCGAGCACCGGCAGCAGATCCTTCATGTTCGAGAGCTTCTTCTCGTGGATGAGGATGTGGGGATTCTCCAGCACGACCTCCATCCGCTCGGGATCGGTGACGAAGTAGGGGCTGAGGTAGCCCCGATCGAACTGCATGCCTTCGACCACCTCGAGAGAGGTATCCAGTGACTTGGCCTCTTCGACGGTGATGACGCCGGCCTTGCCGACCTTCTCCATCGCCTCGGCAATGATGTCGCCAATCGTGGTGTCACCGTTGGCCGAAATTGTGCCGACCTGCGCGATCTCCTTCTGAGCCTGCGTCGGCTGGCTCAGGTCTTCGAGGGCTGCAACCACGGTGACCACTGCCTTGTCGATGCCACGCTTGAGGTCCATGGGATTCACCCCGGCGGTCACCAGCTTGACTCCCTCGCGGTAGATGGCCTGGGCCAGGACGGTGGCGGTAGTGGTGCCGTCACCCGCGACGTCCGAGGTCTTGGAGGCGACCTCCTTGACCATCTGCGCGCCCATGTTCTCGAACTTGTCTTCCAGCTCGATCTCCTTGGCGACAGTGACGCCGTCCTTGGTGATCACGGGGGAACCCCAGCTCTTCTCCAGGACCACGTTTCGGCCGCGCGGGCCCATGGTCACCTTGACGGCATTGGAGAGGGTGTCGACGCCACGCAGGATCTCCGCGCGGGCATCGTTCGTAAAGTGGATCTCTTTGGCAGTCATCAACTTCTCCTGCTGTAGGTTCCGGCAGCCTGTCGGCTGGGGAGGGGGGCTTGTTAGTTCTCGATAATTGCGAGGACCTCGTCCTCACGAAGGATGAGGTGGTCGTCGCCAGAGACCTGGATCTCGTCGCCACCGTACTTGCCGAACAACACGCGATCACCGACGGTGACGGTGGGGCTACGGCGGCTGCCATCTTTGAGCAGCTTGCCCGCACCAACCGCGATGACAAGCGCCTCGAGAGGCTTCTCCTTGGCGGTGTCGGGAATGATGATGCCACCGGCACTCATCTCCACGGAGTCGGTGCGCTTGACGAGGATGCGGTCGTTGAGGGGAGTGAAGGTCATCACAAATCTCCGAGCTTTCAGTCGAGTCTGGAATCAATGGCTACGCACCGCAGGGTGCGACTGGCGCCAAACGGTAGTCACCCCGCGGCCACTGTCAAGAGACATGCCCCATTGTTTGCCGATACAAGAAAAAACTGCCCGATCTCTCGATCTGATCGCTTGACACGCATATCGACCTGATTAAGTTTCCTCCTGCAAGCCCTTAAATAGGGCATTAATCAAGTAATTACAGCCACTTCTGCCGGAAGGCGGGCTGGCGCTCTGTGAGAGTGAGGATTTGAAGGCATGAGCAAGATCATCGGTATCGACCTCGGTACGACCAACTCTGTTGTCTCCGTCATTGAAGGCAGCGAGCCCAAGGTCATCACCAATGAAGAGGGTGCGCGCACTACCCCGTCGGTGGTCGCCTACACCAAGGACGGCGAGCGCCTCGTGGGCCAGGCCGCCCGGCGCCAGGCCATCACCAACCCCACCCGAACCGTGTTCTCGGCCAAGCGCTTCATGGGCATGACCTATGAGGACATGAAGGACGAGGCGAAGCGAGTCCCCTACGAGTTGGTCAAGTCCAAGGCCGGCAGCTGCGCCATTCAGATCGACGGCAAGAAGCACAACCCGCCAGAGATCAGCGCCCAGATCCTCATGAAGCTGAAGCGCGCCGCTGAGGAATACCTCGGCGAGAAAGTCAGCGAGGCCGTGATCACCGTGCCCGCATACTTCAACGATTCTCAGCGTCAGGCCACCAAGGATGCTGGCAAGATCGCCGGCCTCGAGGTCAAGCGCATCATCAACGAGCCGACTGCAGCGGCACTCGCCTACGGGCTCGACAAGCAATCCGACGAGATGGTTGCAGTGTTCGACCTCGGCGGCGGAACCTTCGACATCTCGATTCTCGAGATCGGCGACAACGTCGTCGAGGTGAAGGCCACCAACGGCGACACGCACCTCGGTGGTGACGATGTCGACCAGGTGATCATCGACTGGCTGATCGGCGAGTTCAAGGACGAGACCGGCATGGACGTGTCCGGTGACAAGATGGTCCTGCAACGCCTCAAAGAGGCTGCAGAGAAGGCCAAGATCGAGTTGTCCAATACCCAGCAGACCGAAATCAACCTGCCCTTCCTGACCGCCGACGCCACCGGGCCGAAGCACATGCAGACGGCCCTCACCCGTTCGAAGTTCGAACAGATGATCGAGCCGATCATCGAACGGGCCATGAAGCCCGTCCGAGCCTGCCTCAAGGACTCTGGTCTCAAGGCAAACGAGGTGGACGAGATCGTGCTGGTCGGAGGTTCCACGCGAATTCCGGCCGTGCAGCGAGCGGTCGAGGAGTTCTTCGGCAAGGAAGCCAACCGCTCGGTGAACCCCGACGAGGTGGTCGCAATGGGGGCCGCAGTCCAGGGTGGCGTTTTTACCGGCCAGGTCTCCGACGTCCTGTTGCTCGACGTCACACCGCTGAGCCTCGGTATCGAGCCCCTGGGCGGCGTCATGACTCGACTGATCGAGCGCAACACGACGGTGCCCTGCGAGAAGACCGAAGTATTCAGCACAGCCGCTGACAACCAGACGGCCGTCGACATCCATGTCCTGCAGGGCGAGCGTGAATTTTCCCGGGACAATCGCACCATGGGCCGCTTCCAGCTGGTCGGCTTGCCGCCCGCACCGCGAGGGATTCCCCAGGTCGAAGTGAAGTTCGAGATCGACGCCGACGGCATCGTTCACGTCTCCGCAAGGGACAAGGCCACAGGCAAGGAGCAGTCGATCAAGATCGAGGCAAGCTCGGGCTTGAGCAAGGAAGAGGTCGAGGCCCTGGTCGAGGAAGCCGAAAGTCACGCTGAAGAGGACCGCTCGATGCGCGAGTCCGTCGAGAAGCGCAACACCCTCGACACCGTCATCTACCAGACCGACAAGCTCCTCAAAGAGAACGAGGAGAAGGTGCCTGCCGAAACGAAGGAGAAGCTCGAGGCGATCATGGAGCGTGGCCGCAAGGCCATCGAGGCCGAGGACGCAGACGAGGTCGAGGCGGTGCTCAGCGAGATCGAGGCCCTCAACCACGAGCTGGCTGCCGCCATGTACAAGGACGAGGGTGGCGCCAACGGTGCCGGCGAAGCTGGCTTCGAGCAGGCTGCCGCGGCAGGAGCCGAAGGGTCGGCGGACGACAACGTGATCGACGCCGAGTTCGAGGAGAGCCCCTGAGAAAAGCCGCGACTCTCTGCGGAAGGGCTGCTATCATCAAGTGCTAGCGTAGGGGGAGCCAGTGGCGTCCAAGCGGGTACAGTTCAACGTTCGAGTTCGGGCGGAGGTCGCCGCAGACCTCCGCAAAGAGGCCGCGCTGCGAGCTATCGGCATGGGCGAACTCGTAGAGTTGCTCACCGAAAACTATCGAGCCGGCACGCGTAGTGGCCACTGGTTGGAATTGGACCCCACCCTCGAGGCCGCTCTGACCGCCCTGGCCGCAGTCCACGGTGAAGAGCCCGAACAGATCCTGCACGGCCTGGTGGCTGGAATCGTCCGCGAGCAACTGCAGCGAATCCTCGATCACATGCCCAGCACCGGAGACATCCTCACGGGCGCCGCAGCAGCACAACTCAGTGTCGCGTCTGAGCAGAGCACCATCGCTGCCGAGGGCGACTTCGACGACCTCCAAATCGATGCCTCGGCGTGGATTCACAGCTCGGACTCGGACGTGGCCATCGAAGCTATGGAGTGGGGCGAATTGTCCGATGCCGACCTGGAGATCGAGACCGAGGAACCAGGCTAAAAGAGCCCGAGCCTCGGCTCGCTACTTCAGTAACTGGCTGCATCCGCCCCACCTGGGCGCCCGGTAGTCACAAGCACCTGTGCCATAGTGCGCGGATGCTCAGTCACTTCACGCGCCTGCTCGCCATCCTCCTGTTCACCAGCACCATCGGCTGTATGGCCTCGGTACAGGTGCGCCTGCTGCAACCCGCCGACATCACCCTGCCGGCGACGGTCAAGACGCTGGCAGTAGTCGACCGAAGCGCTGTCGGCGATGCCGGAGAAGGGATGCTGTCCGTGCTCGAGGGCCTCGCCACCGACGAGACCATTCTCGGTGACCGGGAGGGTGCCGAAGAAGCGATTGAGAAGCTCGTACACACCCTCGCCGCCTCGCCCCGCTTCAGCGCTGTGCCGGTGGTGGCCAGCCGCGACCAGGTGGACTCCAGCCTCTTCGACGAGGAGCTACCGTTCGAGACGGTGCAACTGCTATGCGCGGATGCGCAGGCCGAAGCGCTGGTGGCATTGGATTACTTCGACTCGGACACCGAGAGAGACTACGAAGCACGACGCGTGGAAAGCACCGACAGCGATGGCAAGAAGACTGTACGCGTCGTTCACGACGTCAGCCGCACCATCGAGGTAACGCTTTCCTGGCGCGTGTACGACGCAACGCGCCCAGTTCTGCTCGATGAGCAGGACAAGATCGGCATCACCGAGGTCGACAACGCCAGCGGCAGCTCGCGCAGGAATGCGCGGTCGAAATTGCAGGGACGGGACCGCACAATCAAGGCCATCGGTAGTCGCGCGGGAGAGGCCTACGGTCAGCGCATCGCGCCGTCCTACGTGTTCGAAAACCGGCTGTACTACAAGGACAAGGACGATCGTCTCAAGGAAGCGAGCGGCGAGGTCCAGGAAGACCGCTGGGAGCCGGCAAAAGCGCTCTGGCAGCAGGTCCTGGAAGATCCTGATCCAGACCTGGCTGGCCGGGCTGCCTACAACCTCGCCCTATCCCTGGAACTCGAGGGCCTCATCGACGACGCCATCGAGATGGTAGAGCGTGCCGTGGAGCTCCTCGACAACGGCGAAGCGAGGCGCTACCGCGCAATCCTTTTGCAGCGATCGCGCGACCTGGGCCGACTCGACAGCCAGATGGAACAGAGCCCCTAGAGACACCGCCGCGCCGATCTACACAGCGGCTGGGGGAGCGGTGGACTCAGCCGGCACGACTCGGCCGATGCGTTGCCCGAGCCGCACCTGCTGGCCTGACTCCAGCTCCCACTCGACCCGACCGGCCTCGAACAACAACACCACGGTGCTGCCCATCTCGAAGCGGCCGAGTTCCTGGCAACGCTCGATCTCGGCGGGCGGAGACAAGTCTACGTCCGCTGCTGGCCGACCGGTGTTGGTGATCAAATCCGCCGCCGCGAGTCGCATCCGTCCGACCCCGAAAGCACCGACCATGACGCAGGCAAGCTCCCCGGCATCGGTGGCCAGCCTGAGGATCAGTCGCTCGTTGCGGGCAAACAGATCGCGGATCCGGCGGGTGGCCCCGGGAAACACTGGCCAGAGCCTGCCTGGCCGGTAGCGGAAACCCAGCAGGCGTCCCTCGCGGGGGCTGTGAACCCGGTGATAGTCGTGTGGTGCGAGATACAAGACTGCAAATCCGCCCCGCTCGTAGCGTGTGTCCCCAGCAAGCAGATCAGACACGGCGTAGTCGAGACTTGCGGCTTGCGGCAAGCGTCCGTCGGTCAGCTCACCCACCGCATAGACCTGGCCGTCCACCGGAGAAACCACCGCATCAGGCTGGCCTGCAACCGGCCGAACGCCGGGCTTGAGGGCGCGGACAAAGAAGTCCGACAGGCTGGCGTAATCGTCGATCGTGCCCTCGCACTCGTCGAGATCCACCCCGTAGTGCCCCACGTACCAACGCAGCAGCATGCGGTGTAGGAACCGAGGCAGCGCAAGCCGCGCGAAGGCGCCCATGAGGCGACTAACGGCACGTCGCGGCAGCATGGAAAGCACGGTGACGACAACAGCATCTTTCATGGCACCGGGAGGATACACGCCCGGACTTGACACGCACGGCTCGCTGGTTAGCTTTCTCCCTCCTGCGTGGGAGCCAACCTTGTCTGCAAAACGTGACTACTACGAAGTTCTCGGCGTCTCTCGCGATGCTTCTGACAAGGAGTTGAAGAAGTCCTACCGTGCGCTTGCGCTCGAGAATCACCCCGACAGGAACCCCGGCAACAAGGAAGCGGAGATGCGCTTCAAGGAAGCGGCCGAGGCCTACGAGGTGCTGAGCAACGAAGACAAGCGCAGCATGTACAACCGCTTCGGTCACGAAGGGCTACGCGGCGCCGGCTACCAGGGCTTCTCGGGCGGCGTAGACGATATTTTCTCTGCCTTCGGCGACATGTTCTCGGACCTGTTTGGCTTCGGTAGCGCCGGCGGACGAAGGCGACGCCGCGGCAACGGTCCCGGACGCGGCGCGGATCTTCGCTACGACCTCGTCATCGACTTCGAGTCGGCAGCCTTCGGTACCAGCGAAGAGATCTCCCTGAACCGCGAGGAAGACTGTGACGACTGCGATGGCACCGGCGGCAAGGCCGGAACGGAACCCGAAGCCTGCCCTACCTGTGGCGGACACGGCGAAGTGATCCAGCAGCAGGCCTTCCTGCAGATTCGAACCTCGTGCCCTAGTTGTCGCGGAGTCGGACAACGCTACTCGCAAGCCTGCGAGGGCTGCGACGGTCGCAGGCGCGTCATTCGGGAGCGCGAGTTGAGCGTGACCATTCCAGCCGGAGTCGATGACGGCATGCAGCTGCGCCTGAGCAGCGAGGGCGAGCCAGGAGCACGAGGTGGTCCGCCAGGGGATCTGTACGTATTGCTTCGGGTCAAGCCGCACGAGGTCTTCGAGCGCCACGGAGACGACGTGATCTGCCGCCTCGATCTCTCCGTGACCCAGGCCGCCCTCGGCGATGAGATTTCCGTAGCAAGCCTAGATGGCGAGTCCGAATTGACCATACCCGCCGGAACGATGACAGGCACCATGCTCAGGCTTCCTGGCCTCGGCATACCCAACGTGCGAACAGGGCAGCGCGGCGACCAGGTCATGCAGAGCTTCGTCAAGACCCCCAAGGCACTGACTGATCGGCAAAAGGAACTGCTTCGCGAGTTCGCCGCCATCGACGGCAAGAAGGTAAAGGAAAGAGAGGGGCATAGCGGACTGCGGCGTTTCCTGTCCCGACTGGCCGGCCACGAGGAATGAGCCGCACGATCAGGGTCCTTCTCTGCGCTGCCCTGCTGTCGTCAGCAGGCGCGTCCGACAGCCAAGCGGAAGACCTCGGCATAAGCGCACACCTACGAACTCTCGAGCAGGGCCGGCGCGGTGCGGACGTCCGAGTTCGCCTGGAATTGAACTGGCACGGACAGCCCGCCCGGTACATCCCTCTTGCGCCGGTCATCGAGGTCGCGGACGGTGCGACCCTGCGACCAGGAGTGAGCCGCAGTTCCTTCGATGGCGAGAACACCCGCTGGTCCCACGACGCAGTGGTCAAGTTGCCCGACACGGCCGGCCCTTGGACGATTGGACCTGCGAAGATCACCATCAAGACACCGGGCCAGGCCGACCGCGAGCTCGCGGCCGCAGCCATTCGGACCGGCCGGCCCGGGAAAACACGGCGACTCGCTGGCCTGGCGGTGGGCAACGGCATCGTGCTCTCACTGGCCCTGTGGTTCGGCATCCTCCGCTACCGCCGTCTGCACGCCGAAGAATCTGCGGGCGGGGACGAATTGAGCGAACTGATACGAAAAGCGGAAGCGGCGGCCTCCCAACTCGAAACGGGTGGCCCGCTGGAAGCCCTTCTCGAGGCTTTGCTGGCGGTTCGACTGGCCCTCGACGGGCAAGCTATGGAGAATGGCGCGCTGTGGACAGTCGCCGAGATTCAAGATCGGCTCGAAAGGGTTCGATTCGGCGGGGAAGAAATCCCCACCGACGAGTGTTTGCAGATGCTGCGCCAACTTGGCTCAGCAGCAGGTAACCGCTGAGCGCATAGGGCGCAACCAGCATGGGAGCGAAGACAGACCAATGACTGAAGCAGCACATAACCTCGACCAGGTGCGCAGCGACCTCGAGCGGGTCAGCGGGCACTTCGCAGCACTGCGCGAAGAGATCGGCCGCGTCGTCGTCGGCCAGAACTACATGGTGGAGCGAATTCTCGTCGCTCTCCTCGCCGATGGGCACATTCTCCTGGAGGGTGTCCCAGGCTTGGCAAAGACCACCGCCGTACAGGCTGTCGCCGACGCCATCAAGACCACCTTCCAGCGCATTTCGTTCACTCCCGACCTGTTGCCTGCCGACATTCTCGGCACCCAGATCTACAACCCGAAGTCCGGTGATTTCTCTGTGAAGCAGGGACCTGTCTTCACCAACATCCTGCTTGCGGATGAAATCAACCGGGCGCCGGCCAAGGTTCAGAGTGCACTGCTCGAAGCAATGCAGGAACGGAAGGTCACGCTCGGCGATCAGCGTTTTGAGCTGCCCAGCCCCTTCCTGGTCCTCGCCACGCAGAATCCCATCGAACAGGAAGGCACCTATCCGCTCCCCGAGGCCCAGGTGGATCGCTTCATGCTCAAGATTCGCGTCGAGTATCCGAGCCGCGACGAAGAGAAGGAAATCCTGCGCCGCTCCATCGACGGCTTCCCGGACCTGCACCCGGTAATCACCCCCGAGCAACTTCTCGAGGCACGCGAGGTAATCGACCGGATCCGCTTCGATGACAAGTTGGTCGACTACATCCTCGACCTCGTCGCAGCGACCCGCGACCCGAAGTCCGCAGGCCTCGACTCCCTGGAACCGCTGCTGGAATTCGGGGGCTCGCCGCGCGCAACCATTGCACTGCAGAAAACAGCGCGCGCCCATGCCTTCCTGGCAGGCCGCGCCTACGTCAACTCGGCAGACATCAAGACGATGGCGCCGGACGTGCTACGACACCGCATCGTGCTGAGCTACGAGGCTGAGGCCGAAGAGGTCGACGCCGACGAGATCGTTGCTCGTATTCTCGCTACGATCGCCGTGCCCTAGCGGCTCGGCCTCTCCGCCCCGGGCCTACTGACCATGCCGACCGCAATCCTGGGTCCGCTACTCCTGGCTGCCGCCGGTGCCGCCGCGGCTACGCTGCTGGGTTGGCGCCTCGCGCTCTGGCAACGGCGACGCCTGGATGCCCGTGCGGCCCGTCACGCGGCACACCACGAGAGCGGGCGCTGGCTTCCCGACGGAGCCATGGGGGGAGCTCGCGGCGGTCTATCGGCAGAAATGCTCGCCCAGGTACGGCGCCTGCACATCACCACCGCCCACCAGGTAAACGACCTGATGGCAGGAGAGTACTCCTCGGTCTTCAAAGGACGCGGCATGGAGTTCGAGGAAGTGCGCGAGTACGTGCCCGGCGACGACATCCGTACCATTGACTGGAACGTCACGGCACGGATGCAGACCCCCTACGTCAAGGAATTCCGCGAGGAGCGGGAGCTGGTCGTAATGATCCTGGTCGACATCTCCCGCTCGGGCGATTTCGGCACCACCGGCCGGCTCAAGAACGAGTTGGCAGCAGAGCTTGCCGCGACCCTTGCCTTCGCCGCGACCCGCAACAACGACAAGGTCGGTCTGCTCCTGTTCACCGATCGTGTCGAACGCTTCCTGCCCCCCAAGAAGGGGCGTGGCCACGTCTGGCGGGTAATCCGAGAGATTCTCGACTGCCAGCGCGAAGGCCAGGGAACTGACCTGGGCGAAGCGCTGTCCTTCCTGAACCGGGTAGTTCGGCGCAAAGCAGTGGTCTTCCTGGTCTCGGACTTCCTGGTCGAAGAGGACTTCGAGACCCCTCTGCGAATCGCCAACCGACGCCATGACCTGGTGGTGTTCCGCATCACCGACCCGCGCGAACACAGCCTGCCCGACGTGGGTTTCGTCGCAGTAGAAGACGCCGAAGATGGCCGCCGAGCCTGGTTGGACACCAGCTCATCGAGAGTACGCAGTTCCTTTGCCGAAGAAGCCGTGCGCAGGTCACAGCAATTGAAGACGCGATTGAAGCGCCTGAAGGTCGACCTCGTGGAACTCTCGACCAGTGAAGACGTAGCACCACCGCTGACCCGTTACTTCCGGCAGCGGGAGCGGAGGATGCTGTGATTCGTGCGGCCTCCACGTGGCTGCTGCTGCACTCGCTGCTGGTGGGCTGCGGGCAGGATGCACCTGCCACCGAGAGCGAGCCGGTGATCGTAACGGCACTGGTCGAGCGGGCCCAGGTCACCCCGGGGCGCCCCTTCGAACTCAGCGTCGAGGTGGACCGCCGCGAGGACGTCGCGTTCGAGGTCCCCGATGTCGGTGCCGGGATCAAGGGCCTGGTGATCATGGATATGCGCGAGGAAGGCCCCGAAACCGGAGGCGGAAGAGTCCTGACCCGCACCATCTACAAGCTCAAGGCACCCCTCAGCGGCACTTACCTGGTGCCCGGCGTAGAGGGAGCCTGGAGCAGCGCTGATGGTGGCCGCGGCACGGCCGGCAGCGGACCCATCTTGATCGAAGCGGCCCACGTCGCAGGCGAGGAAGGCTCGATCCATGGCGAGTTACGTGACCTGAAGCCTGCCCTCAAGCCGGCAATCAATACGACGCCACTGATCGTTGCCGGCGTGCTGGCCGCAATCCTGTTGCTGGCTCTCCTGGTGGCTGTCCGGCTAAGCCGCCGTGAGGCGGTCCAACGGACCAGGCCACCCCGCGAAGTTGCCCTCGAGGAGCTTCGTACACTGCGCCGCTCGGGCCTGATGACGGCGGCGGATCAGGGGCCATTCGCGTACCAGCTGTCCGCCATCTTGCGCCGCTACCTCGAAGCTGTGTTCGGCTTCCCAGCCTGGCGAATGACGACCGCTGAGTTGTTGCGGGCGATGCCCCCGGAACTGCTGCAGCGGCGAAAACTGGAGCAATCCATTCGCTACGTCCTCGAGGCCAGTGACCTGGTCAAGTTCGCGGGCGAGCGGGTGCCGCAAGAGACGCTGGGCAGTTGGCTCCAAGATGCCACGACAGTCGTTCACGACACCGCACCGAGCAGTGGAGAAACGCAGGAGACGAGCGCAGCGGAGGCCGGACTATGAGTGGTTGGAGTGCCTGGCGCTTTGCCTCCCCGCTGTACTTCACGCTGGTCGTGCTGTTGGTGCCGATTGTCTACGCCACGCTGGTGGGGGCGAGCCAGGGCCGGGTTCGGTTTTCGGCGCTGGCGCTGGTGCGGGCCACCCAAGGTGGGCGACATCGCCTGTTCCGCGTGTTGCCGCTGGCACTTCGCTGCCTGGGCGTGTTCTTCCTGGTGCTGGCTCTGGCCCGTCCACAGGGGGGCAACGTAACGCGAGAGGTCACCTCGGAGGGCACCGACATCATGCTGGTCGCCGACACATCGGGCTCCATGGAGGCAATGGACTTCACCCTCGGCGGCAAACGAGCGACCCGACTCGACGTCAGCAAGAAGGTGATCCGCGACTTCATCTCTGAACGAGCGAACGACCGCATCGGACTGCTGGTGTTCGGCGAAGAGGCCTTCATTCAGTGCCCCAACACCATCGACTACGGCGTGCTGGTGAACACGCTGGAGGCGGTGAAGCTGAAGATGGCCGGTGACGGAACCGCGATCGGCACCGCCATTGGCGTCGGAGTCCAGCGCCTAAAAGACCTGCCCGGCCGGGCGAAGATCATGATCCTGTTGACCGATGGCGAGAACACCACGGGCATCCTGGAGCCACTCCAGGCGGCGCGTGCGGCGGCCACCTACGGCATCAAGATCTACACGATTGGCGTCGGTACCCAAGGTGAGGCGCCCTTCCTGGTTCCCGGCCTTCTCGGCATGGGCAAGCGCTTCCACTACCAGAAGGTGAGCCTGGACGAAGACAGCCTGAAAGCAATCGCGGAGGCCACCGACGCTCGCTACTTCCGAGCGACGTCGACCGAGAAGCTCCAGGAGATCTATGCACTCATCGATCAACTGGAGAAGACCGAGGTCAAGGTCCGCGAGTTCACGGACTACCACGAGTTGTACAGCCTGGCCCTCTGGCCGGCCCTGCTGCTGCTCTTGCTGGAGCAGCTACTGCGTGCCACCTGGCTGAGGAGTCTGCCGTGAGCGGCGACAACGCCATACACTTCTCTGACGGGCAGTTGCTCTGGCTGCTCTGGCTGCTGCCGCTGCTGGCCGGACTGTCCCTGGTGGCGGCCCGCAAGCGCAGAGACGCCCTGGCTCGCTTCGCCGAGGAAGACCTGGTGAAGCATCTTCTGCCGCGACCCTCGCCGATGCGCGCCGCGGTTCGCCCAATCTTGATTGGCGCAGCGTTGCTCTGCCTCGTGGTCGCCGCAGCCGGGCCGCGCTGGGGATTCCAGTGGGAAGAGGTCCATCGCACGGGAGTCGACGTAGTGGTCGCCCTGGACCTGAGCCGGTCCATGCTCGCCGAAGACGCCAAGCCAAACCGCCTGGTCGTCGCGAAGCGGGAAATCCGCGATCTCCTCGCTCTGCTGCAGGGCGATAGGATCGGCCTGGTTGCCTTCGCGGGGACCTCTTTCATTCAGTGTCCCCTGACCCTGGACTACGGCGCCTTCGAGGTGTTCCTCGAACCGATGGACCCGAACTGGGTCCCGGTCGGCGGCACCGACCTCGCTGCGGCAGTGCGATCGGCAATCGAGGCCTTCCCCACGGACGTTCGCAGCGGCCGCGCCATGCTGCTCATCACCGACGGCGAGGACCACAGCGGCGAGTTGCAAGATGCCGCTGCAGAGGCAAAAGCCGAAGGAGTCCACATCTTCGTGGTCGGCATCGGTGAGCCCCAGGGCGCACCGGTACCTGACGGACGCGGCGGCTTCATCAAGGAAAAGGGCAGCGTCGTTCTGACCCGGCTCGATGAGGGTGCACTCAAAGAGCTCGCGCTGACTACCGGCGGGACCTACGTGCGCAGCGCTGCCGGCGACCTCGACCTGCGCAAGATCTACCTCGACGACATCAAGGGCACGCTCGAGGCCCGAGAACTCAGCAGTTCGAGGCAGCGACGCTGGGAGGAGCGCTACCAGTTCGCCCTGATGCCCGCGCTCCTGCTGCTGGTGCTCGAGAGCCTGCTGGGTCCACCCCGTCGTCGAGAACGGCGACGACGGGACCGCGGCCACGGCGCCGGACGAGCCGCAGTGCTGCTTGTTGGCTCACTGTTGTACATCCTCGTGACACCTGGTTCGGCAATGGCAGGCTGGTTCGGCGACGATGACGAGCCGGTCCGCGCCGGCTACCAGGCCTTCCAGGACGCGAACTACCAGGACGCCCTCGACCAATGGACCACAGCCCAGGTGGCCGACCCGAACAACCTGGAGATCGACTACAACATCGGCCAGGCCCACTATCGGCTCGGCAACTTTCCCGAAGCCGAGAAGGCATTTCAGGCAGCGGCAGCCAGCAACGTCACCGAGTTCAGTGCGGACGCATCCTTCAACGCGGGCAACGCTGCCTTCCAGCAGGGCCGTTACCCCGAAGCCATCAGCCACTTCGAGCAGTGCCTGGAGTTACGGCCCGACGACGAAGATGCCGCCGCCAATCGCGACCTCGCCCAAAAGCGCTACGAAGAGCTGCTGGAGCAGGCCAGCAAAGAACAGCAGGAACGCGAGCAGCAAGAGCAGGAACAGGAGCAGGAGCAACAGCAGGACGACGACGCGGCCGCAGAGCAGGAACAGCAACCCGGCCAGGAGGCCGAGCCGGGCCAGGACGGACAACAGCAGAACAAAAAGGAGCAGCAACAGGGTCAGGCCGGCCAGCAGGAAGCCCAGGAGCCGCAAGAGCAGGAGCCGGGCGACGGCGAGGAAGATGCCAATGCAGAGCAGCCAGAGGAGCCGAGCACCGGAGGCCAGGCCGCTGCAGCCGACATTGACCGCAGCTCGGAGCCCGACAGCGAAGCCGAGCAGACAGAGGGGGCGATTGCCGAACAGACCGAGGAGCAGAACGAGCAGGACAGCGGCGAGCAGTCCATAATCGAGGGCGCTCTGTCGCCCGAGCAGGCCGAGGCCCTGCTGGATCTTCTCGAGGCCGACAAGCGGTCCAGGCGCAAGGAACGAACCAAGCGGGAAGGCCAGCGCGGCCGGCGCGCAGCAAGCAAGGACTGGTAATGAGAGGACCACTCAGCAGCACTGCCATTGCATCGCTGTGTGCCGTTCTTGTGGTCCTTTGCGCTGCCGGCACGGCACGCGCCGCCTCCCTGAGTATGACTGCCAACTCGACCTCGCTGAGCGTCGGCAGCAGCACACAGATCCACATCGAAGTCCAAGGCGGTCGAATCGACACCGCGCCGAGGCTGGTGCAAAGCGATGGCTTCGACGTGGAGATGGCGGGACGAAGCTCGAGCTTCACGATGAGCCAGGGCCGGGTCAGCCAGCAAACCACCTACACCTTCTCGATCCTCGCACGCAGCCCCGGAACCCACACGCTGGGGCCCGCCGAGGCGGTGGTCGATGGCAAGCGGGTGCTCAGTCAACCATTGCAGATCGAGGTGCGGGAAGCAGGGACTCGTCCCGGCGGAGGTTCCGCTTCGGGAAGCGCCGACAGCACCGACAGCGCCGACAGCGCCGTCAGTGGCGGCGACGTACGTTGGTTCGCACAAGCAGTGGTCACAGACGACCGTCCTTTTGTAGGCGAGAGCATCGCCTACTCCCTGGACATTGGAAACGCCGTGCCGGTCCGCGGTACCAGCTGGGACCGGCCCGACTGGGGCACGTTGACCCCCGCACCGGGGGTCGAGCCGGAGCAATCCGAACAACTCGACATCATCGATGGTCGACGCTACGAGGTCACCACCTTGTTGATGCCGTTGTTTGCCCTCGAAGCAGGGGCGACGACGATTCAGCCGTCGGTACTCGAGGTGACCGTCCCCCAGCGCTCCAGGTCACTGTTCGACCTGGGAGCCGGACGTAAGTTCCAGTTCGCATCGAACGCCCTGGAGTTGACGGTTCGCCCCTTGCCAGAACTCGGCAAACCGGACGACTTCAGCGGCGCCGTAGGACGCTTCCAGTTGTCGGGGAGCATCGACCGGAACCGCTTGAATGCGGGCGAAACAGCCACGCTGGTGTTGAAGCTGAACGGACGCGGGGCTCTGCACAAGCCGAAGATCAACCTGGAATTGCCTGATTCGGTGCGCCGCTACAGCGAGCAGCCCCAGCGCAACACGAAGCTGGTCTCCCGTGCGCTGCGCACCGATGTCACCTTCCGCGAGGCCCTCGTGCCGCTGCAACCCGGCACAATCACAATCCCGCCGGTCAGCTTCTCGTACTTCGACCCTTCCGAGGAGGTGTACCGCACGGTCAGGACCAAGCCCATCACTCTGCATGTCGGCGGAACCGCCGTGGTGGATCCAGCAGTCGTCGCGCGTTCCTCGCAACTGGGAAGGGCCAAGGAGCAAGTCGAAATCCTCAACGACCTGGTCAGCCTGCACAGCGAGGAAGACGTGCGCGGCGACCAGCGGCTGACAATTTCTTCGGCGGCCATCCTGCTCGCACTGCTTCTGCCGTTGTTCGGTTTCTCCTCGGTCGCAACAGTAATGACACGACGGCGACGCAGTGGAACATCCGCGGGTCAGGCCCGCGCCCGGGCGAAGGCAGCCAGGGAGGCCCACAAGGTGCTACAGCGGGCAGAAAAGAACGACGACCTGGAGGCCGCTGAGTCGGCCTGGCGCTGCTACCTCACCGCACGGCTGAATCGATCCGGAGATGCCCTCTCCCCAGGGGACGCGCAGGCTGTGCTGGACGAAGCTGATTGCCCTGGCGAGCTCGCTGAACAAGCAGCAGGGCTGCTCGAGAGTCTCGAATCGGTGCGTTACGGCGGCGGCTCCGCCAGCTCCCTGCCAGCCGACCTGGCCCGCTGGTCCCGCGTCGCGGAAAAGGAGTGGAAGTGAGCCGGGGCCTACTACATCTCGGCGCAGGCCTGTCGGCCCTGGTGGTGACCTTGCTCACCGTCGCAGACGTCTCGTGGGCAGAGGGCGGCGGTGATGCGTCCTCCTACGATTGCCCTGCCCTTTATGACTCCGGCGAGTACCTGCAGGCAGCAAACTGCTTCGCCAGTCTCGAGGCAGCGGGCAACCACAACGGTCACCTGCTCTATAACCTCGGCAACTCCTGGCAGCAGGCCGGCAAGACGGGCAAGGCCATCCTTGCCTACCGTCGTGCTCAGCTCTACCTGCCGCGGAATGCCGACCTGCGGGAAAACCTGAAGGCGGCTCGCGCCAGGGTCCGGGATGACCTGCGACCTCCCGACGAACGCGGGCCGGTGGCACGCACGATTCTCGCACCCTATGACTCGCTGTCCTCAGCGGAACTGCTGATCCTCGGCACCGTGGCCTGGGCCCTGTTGTTCGGCTTCCTGTCTCTTCGCGCCTGGCGCAGCGAAGCCCTGGTGTGTTTGCCTACCACGCTGTTGGCACTGGTCGCCATCGCTGGACTGGGTGGGCACCTTGCCCGGTCCTACCAGGTCAGTGGACATCCGATCGCAGTCATTGAGTCAGAAGAGGTGACACTGCGCTCGGGTCGCAACCTGCGCTCGATGGAGTTGGCACGGCTACACGAAGGCAGCGAACTGATCGTCGTGGAGGAAACTGATGACTGGATCCAGGTCTCTCTGTCCACGGGTCAACGCGGCTGGTTGCCCCACGACTCTCTGGGCCTTGCTCGCTTCGTTGCAAGTAGCGAAAAGCGATGACTGACCAGGAACCGCTGCTATGTATACTCGCCCCCGCTCCGAGGAGGTTCTGAACATGCCCTACAAGCGAATGCTCTCTACTGTTTCGGTCGTCCTGCTGGCCCTCGCCGTGGCAATGCCAGCGGTCGCCGGCCAGATCAACATGAGGAAAGTCAAGAAGTGGCCGACACTCGACCAGGCCTGGGCGCGAAGCTTCGATGCCTGGATGAGCGACGAGGAACTCGCCGTCTTCATCAAGCTCAGGAGCACCGACGAGCGTCGCGACTTCCTCACCCAAGCCGGCTACTTCAAGAAGTGGAAGAAAATCGACGAGGAGATGCTGCCCCACGTCATCAAGGGGGAGGTGGTCAAGGGCATGAACAAGGACGAGGTCTACATGTGCTGGGACAAGCCCGAGAAGATCCGCAAGGACTTCCGGCGCGATGCCTATGTCGATGTCCTGAACTACAAGTTCGAGATCGACCGCAAGGGACGCGAGTTCATCATGCGGCAGGACAGCAAGACTGCGTACAAGAACGAGATCGTCACCAAGTTCGTCTACATGTACAACGGCAAAGTCTTCAGCATCGTCTACCAGGGCGAGGAAGAGAATGTCATGGACGAGCTTCCCATCGCGGACGAGCCGGAGCCCCCTGCCGAAGAGCCAGCCGCGCAGCCCCCTGCAGCTGAAGAGGCCGCTAAGCCGGCGCCCTAGCCCGGGAGCACCACGAGGACCAGGTCCCACTCGGCGAGCACACTGCTACCGTCGCCGAGGACCTGCATCGGGAAAACAAACACCTGGTCGGTTGGCGTCTGCGGGACCGCCGCAAACAAGGTCAACTCGAAGGTCACCGTCGTTCCCACCGTAACCCCCACGGCAACAGATGGACTGATCGCCGTGACAAAGTCATAGGGCGAGTCCTCCACCACCAGGGACAGGTCGAACTCGGCGGAATTGGCCAAGGCCTCCACGCCGGAGATGACGTTGGCCACCGTCGCCGACGACGTGCCTTGGAAGACCAGGGGCTCGAGGGTTCCGTTGCTGTCGATGTCGGCAGTGGACCCCGTCTGGATGGCCAGGGCATTCATCTGCGGAATCGGGCTGGTACTTCCGCCGGCCGTGCCCTGGACGCCGATGCCGATGAGCTTGGCGCCGATGTCAGCGGCAGCAGCCACCACATCACTCGAGCCGGCAGGGTTTCCGCACATCGGTGGCAGGCCGTAGGTCGCCGGCTGGTCGGCATCTCGCATGAAGGTATCTGTGGTGTAGACCAGCACGGGCAGGGCGCCATCGCGGAAGCCAGCCCCACCGAGGTTCCCTGTGCCCGGCGTAAAGGGGTCGTACACCCCCGGCACATTGCCGTGGAATGCGTCCATCCCCGGACCGGTCGGCACCGAGTGGAACGGGTACACGTCCGTCTGCGAGTCGTAGCCGAAGTTGCAGTTCAGGTCGTAGCCGAGCCCGGCAGCCGCCTGGTACAGCCCCTCCATGGCCGACTCCGGAAGGTCGCCGCCATTGCGAATGCCCAGGCTCGACAGCGCGCTGGAGACCATCGTGGTGTTGGTGGTGACCTGCTGCACGAGGCGGTAGGGCTTGTCTTCGGGATAGGTCATGAACAGGCCGTTGTGCCACTGCCAGTAGCCCAGGTCCGAGTAGACGTAGTCATCGAACTCAGCGACGGCAAAGGCGACATCGGGAATCGTGATGCCGCTTACCACCTGGCCGAAGTTGTTCGCCATTGCGTTCAGGACGTCCTGCATGCTGCACGTCGTATCGAGCAGGAACAGCACGTCAGCGTGCAGAATCTCGGGGGTAAACGGCACCTGGAGGCTGACCTCGACGCGGGGCGGAAGTTCCGCATAGAAGCCGTACTCTTCCTGCCAGACAGTGTGGTCATCGGCGACGGTGGGGTCAGAACCCGCCTCGATCTCCGCCAGGTCGGTAAAGCCATCCCCATCGGTATCGCGATCGATGCGTGAAGTCTGGTAACCGGCATAGCCCGGTTCCTCGCGATCGGGGATACCGTCATTGTCCGAATCGGTGTCCTGAAAGTTCGGGGAGCCATCACCATCCGAGTCCAACGGGTTGGCAGGGTCGCTGCCGATCTCGTCTTCATCGAGGATGCCGTCGCCGTCGGAATCCTCATCCCGGTAGCTGGGGATACCGTCGCCATCGAGGTCGGTGACGCCCTCGACCGAGTCATCGATGCCATCGCCATCCGAGTCGCTGTCGAGATGATCGGGAACGCCGTCTCCATCGCTGTCCAGCGGCGCACCAGGCGTCTCGCCGATCTCCTCCGAGTCCAGGATGCCGTCGCCATCGTTGTCCGGATCGATGAAATCCGGCACTCCATCTCCATCGCTGTCCACGTTGCTCTCGACGGCATCAGGCAAGCCGTTGCCATCACTGTCCTGGTCGAGAAAGTCGGGCACCCCATCGGAGTCGGAATCGACCGGCGGGGTGTTGGGATCGCCGTCGCCAGCCTCGTCCTCGTCGCTGATCCCGTCACCGTCGGAGTCGTCGTCCTCCATGTTGGCGAGTCCGTCGCCGTCTATGTCCGCCGACCCTTCGTCCTGGTCGGAGATCGTGTCGCCGTCCGCGTCCGCGAGGCCCTCACTGGTGGTGTCGTCGTCGTCGTCGCCCAGCACAGCACTGTCATCATCGTCACCGAACACAACGGCACTGTCGTCATCATCATCGGGCTCACTGCCGAGGGGGCCGGTGTAGCAGGCAGCACTGCCCAGGGCGCTGAGGCCGAAGAACAGGAAGACCGTGGTGCGGAAAGGGACTGGCATAGTTGCTTCGCGGGTCACGATAGCGCCGAGCGCATCGCAGTGGGAGGGACTATTTATTTGTGCAGGTCCAGGACCGAAGACGAGGCGCCGGGTGCCGCTGCAAAGGGCTCGAGCGCCTGGCGGAAGGTCTCCATGGACTGGTAGCGCTCCTCCGGCTCCTTCGACAAGGCCCGGAGCAGGACCCCATCCAAGCCCTCGGGCAACTGCGCCTCGGGCTGTATGTCCGAGGGAACCGGTGGGCGGTCCTCGATGGTCTTGAACAAGAGCTCTTCCATGGTGCCCGCAGTGAACACCGGGCGGCCCGTAAGAAGATGGAAAGCAGTCGCCGCGAGGGAGTACTGGTCGGCTTTGTGACTGGCGGGATCGCCGACCAAGACCTCAGGCGCCACGTACAGCGGCGTGCCCATGATCGTGCCGAGTGCAGTGAGTCGCGCGTCGTCGGGCAGCAGGCTGGCGTCTGGAACCTTGCGGTCTGACTTCTTGCGGGAAGCCGCACCGTCCTCGCTTCTCTGAGCCTTGGTAGCAATGCCGAAATCGAGGACCTTGGTGACCTCGCGTCCGTCGGCCGTCATCGCCAGGAACAGGTTGGCGGGCTTCACGTCGCGGTGGATCAGCATCCGCGCGTGCGCTTCAGCGAGGGACTCGGCGCTACACACCAGCCAACGGCAAACGATGTCGAAGGGCTGAGGTCCATCGCGGTCCAGCTTGTCCTGTAGCGTCTCACCATCGAGGTGTTCCATCACGTAGAACATCTGCCCCTGTTGGGTGATACCGAAGTCAAACACCTGCACCGTATACGGCGAGCGAAGCAACGAAGTCTCGCGGGCCTCACGCTCGAACCGCCGGCGCAGCGCTCCCGACGCGTCCTTCTCAGGATTGACAACCTTGATCACGCAAGGCCGGCCCAGATCTCGGTGCCAGGCGAGATAGACGACACCCATCGCGCCCCGACCCAGTTCCTTTTTGATCTTGTAACGCCCCAATGAGCGCGCCGAGATGAGACGCTGGTGCATCGCGTGAATCATGTCGGAGCCCACCAGGCCGACGCCAGCGATTCCCAGCAACGGCAGCATGTTGGCCACCAGGTAGCCCATGGCGTCGACATCCATCAGCCAGGCGATGATGCCGCCCGGGTGATCACCGAAGGCGAGCAGGCAGCCCGGATACGACAGTACGAGGAAGCCGACCATCGGTAGGTGGGTGCGAGCCTCGCCGGGAACCAGGATGGTCCGCGCCACGATCAGCAGAACGGTGCCGCCGACATAGGGACTGGAGGCCCCCCCGGTGACGGCCGTCATGTATCCCAGGGCAATGGCCGGCGGCGAGAAAATCAGCCAGTCCATCGCGACGACGGACAACTGGTCGGCTGAGCGAAGAAACACCCACAGCGCCACGAACCACAAAGTCATAGCGAAGCGCAGCACCAGGAAGGACTCCAGCATCGGCTTCGGCTCGGGCCACCAAGAGCCCGACGAAAGCACATCGACGACACCAAATAGCGGTGAGAGCAGGGCTCCGAACATCGCCGCAGTCAGCAACCTGGTACGAAACAGGGCCAGCGTCTCGCGCTGGAAGCGGGCCTCCAGGTTCTCTTGGATGGTAGCCCCACCCCTGCCGCGGCTGGCGCCACCCGACTTCTGGACACGATCCTTAGCTGGCTTTGCCACTGTCGCTAATCCCCGCCTGCTCCCCGGAGGGACGGCTGCCATTGCCTGCCACCTAGCGGGTGCGAGTGGGTCACTGCCCTCGAATCAACCGCTCGGTGGAGTCTACGTTCGGCAGCTTGCACCGGTCAACGCGTAGGAGCCGGCCGATCAAAGACAAGAACGCGATGACAGGCAGCCACCGCTCCTGGCAGGGCTGGCCTCCTCCTCGTCCAGAAACAATCCCACGGCCACGGGAACGGCGACGCCACCAGGTTCGTCCACCGCGGTCCCGGAGCGCCGCAGATAGAGCTGGGTCGAAGCTCCGCCGTCCAGGTTCAGAGCACTGGTGCAGCCTTCAGCGACGAAGAACGTGGCCAGGTCGTCGGCCCAAATGGCATTGCCCGCCACCAGCACCTTGACCCGACCATCGGCCAATACGCACAAAGCCGTGCGGCGAGCGATCTGCCGCTTCAGGCTGAGAGCCGCCCCATCGACCACCAGCCGCGGCCCGACCTGGAAGGCCTGGCGAACCTCGGGACGCGATTTCCAGTCCGAGGTATGGACAATGGACGGCCCCTTCGCATCCAGCGCGAACACGCCCCAGTCCACCGACCGCAGCGGCACCTGCTCGATCCCATCGACGATGAGCAGGCCCATGGGCGAGCCATCCAGGTCGAAGAACGGACCGTTGAAGACCGCAACGGCACCGCTACGCTCGGCAAACTGGCGAGCGGTCAGAACGCTCTTGCCGAGGTCCTTCGCCTGCAGGAGCTTCAACTCGACACGCCTGAGATCCACGCTGAGCAGGTGCACTCCAACGCCTGCAGGCGTCTCGACGAAGCCGTAAGAAAGGGCTTCGGCAGGATCGCTGACGGCACCTCCAGGAGCGATGCACAGGCACCAGGCCAGAGCCACCAGTAGGACGAACACCGAGGACCTCGCGCGCGGCGCAGGCTCACACCTTCTCAACGGGAATCCCCCAAGGGCAGGCTGTCGGTACGCAGCAACTCGATCTCTTCGCGAGCAGCGGCCACAGCACGCTCGAGTTCCTGCAACTGGTCCAGGCTGGATCGAAGCCGGCTCCAACCTGCCGGATCGCGATCCCGGTTGATCTCGCCACAAGCGTGTTTCACAAGCTCGAGGCTTCTCGACCAGGCCAGCGCATCCTCCCGCAGGCGGGTGCTGGACAGCTGCTCGTCGCCACTGCCCTCGTCTAGCGAAGCAAGTTCCACCGACAACATCTGCAGAGCAGCACCGGTCTTGTCGATGCGCCGACGATAGTCCTCCAGCAGACGGCCAAGATCAAGTCCATGGCGACGGCCTGACGGTAGGAACAAGATCGGCGGCGGGCCATTGGTTCCGGTCGCGCGACTCACAGCCAGTTCCAGCGGTGCGTCGTGGAGCGACCATTCCAGCAGCGTCTCGTGGAATCGGATGCGGCGATCGCTCTCCCACTGCGGGGGAACCAGCACAGCGGGGGGCCCTCCCTGAGCTACGACACTTCGGCACAGAGCCTCGGAGCGCTGCTGAGACTCAGCATCGCCAGGATCATCGGCGTAGCTATCGAGGAGCCAGAAGCGGCTGCGAGAGTCACCGAGGAGACCGCTCAGACCTCCAACGACGTGCGGTGATGGCGCACGAACATCCTGCTGGTCAGCAGGCACTTTCCCTGGACGCAGAAACACGACGTCATAGCGCTGTTCGGCCATGCCGCCGTCGGTGCTCCAGTCGTCAAGGGACCGCTCCACGACAACCAGTCCGGTTGCGACACCCAGGGACTCGGCGGTTCGTTCCAGGCGATCGGCCAACCGCCGGCGACCTTCGGACTCGACCCCAAGACCAGACACCACGAGAACTCTGACCGGAAGGTCGGGAAGGGAGTCCAGAACGACACAGCGTGCCGGGAATTCCACCACCCTGGGAGGTACCTGCTCGTTGCCCTGCATCATTCCTCCCTTCCCTGGTGGGCGATTATATTATGAATTGGTTGCTCTTCACCGCCCCTCACGCCGTTGTCGGTGCCACGGGGCCCACAGACCGGCAGGACACGGTAGCCAGGGAGGCAAATCGATGCTGCAGCATGCCCCCGGACTCTTGGTAGGCGCCACTCTCGCGACCAGGAACTACCCCCCCGGCGAAGTCGAGAGGTTGGCGCTGCTGTGCCTGGCTGCCGGCTTTATCACCCTCGCCATCATCGTGGTCGCACGAGCTATCGCCCACTGGGGCCAGGCCAGTCCGGTTCCTGAGTCGAGCCCCTCGTGGATAGGTCCCGACCCCAGCGACACAGCAGCCTGCATCCGCGACCTCATCGACCAGCTACGCGGCGACCATGGCCTCGAGGCCCTGGCCACCGATCCGATCTTCGACGAGTTGGCGAGGTACCACGCACACGACATGGTGGTGCGGGGGTTCTGCGGCCCGACCGATCCCGACGGAATAGGCCTCGATGCCCGCCTCGTCCGGCTGCACCCGACCGTCATCGCCTCTCTGAGCGAGTGGGATCGGGAAGTAAGTGGGCTGGCTGCCGCCGACCCGAAAGAGCTGGCCGACTTACTGCTCTCTGGCCCCTCGAGCCAGGGAGCAGCGATCAATGATCGGGCATTGGCGGAGGAGGCGAACTTTTTGGGCATCGGAGTGGGCGTCGCGAAGGGCAGGGCAACCGTATGCATCCTCGTCGCCCACCACTGGGCTTCGTTGCTCCCCGATCGACCACACACCGAGCGGCAGGGCACCTGGCCGGTAGTGGCAAAGCTCGTCGAGGGGACCTCCGTCAACCAGTTGGAGGCATCTCTCCTGGACAAGGTAGGACGGGAGATTGGGCGGGCGGCCGCGGAACGCGTAGACACCGATGAGTGGGAACAGGGCCGCGTCTGCGTCTACCTGCCGACACCGACGTATCCCGAAGGTGGCCAGGTGCAATGGCGGCGGCTGCGCGCAACCGCCGTAGCCCTACCCCTGCCCTGACCGCGTCGTTCGACGCAGTGGCCTGGCAGTTGCTAGCGGCGGATCTTGCCGCCTGACGAGGTCGCCGGCGGACGGGCGAGGTCGATGATCAGGTTGCGTTCGCCGAGCACGACACCCGCCAGGGCGTCACGAACCTGTACAGCCGTCGCCTTATCGACGATCTCCACGAAACCAAAGCCCTTCGACAGGCCGGTTGACCGGTCCATGATCACACGGACGTCGACCGGTTCGACACCGGTAGCAGTGAAGACGGAACGCAGGTCCTCGTCGGAACAGGAGTAGGGAAGGTTCCCCACAAACAGCTTGGCGGTCATAACGGTGCTTTCGAAAGGCTGGGCAGCAGAGACTGGTGCCGACAGCCGGGTACCTTAGCGCTGACGGTAGGTGATGCGACCCCGGGTAAGGTCGTAGGGCGAAACCTCGACAATCACACGGTCGCCGCGCAGCACGCGGATGCGGAAACGACGCATCTTGCCACCAAGGTGCGCCAAGATTTCATGTTCCTTGTCAGTCACCACCTTGAAGGTTCCCCCGGGGAACACCTCCACGACAGTGCCTTCCATCTCGATGCCGGACTCAGAAGCCATTCGACAGTCTTGATCTTCCTGACCGTTTCGGTCGCCTACCAAAAAAGAGCCCCCGGCCGAATGACCGGGGGTCATGTTGTGTCGCGCGAGATGTTAGTGATGGGCTGCGATGGCGTCAAGATCTGTCACCCTCGACAGGTACAAGAGTAGGGTCCTCGACACCCGTGCCTACGCTACTGCCCGCCCAAATGCACTCCGCCACGAAGGCAATCCGATTTTCCTGCTGGCAGAGCTGTCGTTCGAGAGCGCCTCAGGCTAGTCGACCAACTCGTTGTCGAGTTCCTCGGTTTCGGCAGACCTCGATACGGGAGCCACCTGCGCGGCGGTAATGCTCGCCTCGGAACGCATCTCCTCGGTGATCTTGATCCGGGGGTCGGTGGCCGCGGCGGCCGGATCATCTGCCACTATCGTCCGGTTTCGCCCCTCGATCTTGGCCCTGTACATCGCCTGGTCTGCACGTTCGATCCAGTCGCTTGCGGATTCTCCGCCTTTGCGCAAAGCAAGGCCGACAGAGATCGTGACACGCAGATCGGCAGGACCTTCCTTGAACTGGATGCCTTGGACCCGCTCGCGGATCCGCTCGGCGACCTCGACACCCCACTCCAGGGCGAGGGAGGGCATGAGGAGGAGGATCTCCTCGCCGCCGTACCGAATTGCGTAGTCGGTGCGGCGGAGATTGTCGTGGACCACCCCCGATACCCGCTGCAGGACGTAGTCCCCGACCGGATGTCCATGCTCGTCATTGACGCGCTTGAAGTGGTCGAGGTCGAGAAGCAGGCAGCAGGCCTGCTGCTGCCGGCGGTCCAACTCCTCGATTAGAGCGTCCAGGCGCTGCTCGAGGAAGGCCCGGGTCAACAGCCCGGTGAGATGGTCACGGGCTCCAGCCTGCAACTTGTTGGATACGTCACGGTGGTAACGGACCTCGGCACTACTCATCCACTCGAAGCGGAGCAGGACATCACCAGCCCGGATCTTGTCACCGCTGACCAGCCACATCTCGGAGGTCATCGCGCCGTTGACCATCATGCCGTTGGTGCTGTCGTTGTCGCGCGCCTGAATCGCTGGACGCCCGGCCTTGCGCACCACTTCAAAGGTGACGTGGTGGCGCGACACGGACGGTGCAGGAATCTGCACGTCTGCTTCCTCGCCTCGTCCGAGAGAATGGGCGCCGGGACCTTCGTCCAAAGCAAAGAAGGCGCCCACCTCCGGCCCTTCCAGGACCGTCAGTGTGGGCGCCAGCTTTTCGTCAGGCGAACGTCTTCCCAGTTCCGAGACGACAATCGTGCGCGGGTCGTCGCTGCCCATGTAGCTCCCCCCCCGGGAAGGCCGGGGATGCCGACCAACAGCCTACAGCAATTGTTTTCTCTTCAACTCGGAGTCGATCAACTCCTTGAAGGAATCAAAGGGGCGAGCGCCATTCAGGAACTGGCCATTGATGAAGAACGCCGGGGTCCCTGCAACACCAACCGCCGCGCCGGCCTTCTTGTCGGCCTCGACCTCGGCGGTGTACTTGCCGCTATCCAAGCAACTGCTGAATGCGGTGACATCCAGTCCCAGCTCACCGGCATAGGCCTTGAGCTTGTCGTCGGTAAGCGCGCGCTGGTTTTCAAACAGCTTGTCGTGGTACTCCCAGAACTTGCCCTGATCATTGGCACACTGACCGGCCTCACCCGCCTTGGGAGCTTCCTTGTGCATCGGCAGCGGGAAGTCGCGGAAGACGATGGCGACCTTGTCGCCGTAGGTGCTCTTGATCTGCTCCATCGTCGGGTTCACACGGCTGCAGTAGGGGCACTGGAAGTCGGAGAACTCGACGATGATGACGGGCGCGTCCGGCGAGCCGTAAATGGGGTCATCCTTGTCGAAGGTGACGTTGAACTTCATCGGCTGCAGGAAGATCTCCACGCCAGCACTGGCCCGCAGGCTGGCCATGAAGGCCGAACGGGCCTCGCCCTCCTTCTGCCGCTTCATGTAGGCCTTGACCCGTGGCTTGATCTGCTCGAAGTCGACCTGGCCACGCGGCGGATTCTTGTCGAAGTACGCCTTCGCCTCTTCGTCGGTGACCTCAACCACCTTGTCGGTGATCTCGGCTTTGATGAGAGCGGCGGAAGTGATGCCACGCTTCTCAGCCTCGGTTGCAACCAACTGGTCGTCGATCAACTTGTCCAGGTTCTGCTTACGCAGATCGTAGGCTTGGCTCTTCAGGCGGAACAACTGGGCAGCAGCGGCTTCGTCTACCTCGGCAAAGGAGATCTCCTTGCCGTTCACCACCGCAGCCACGCCCGACTCACCGGTGACTACCCCTGCCGGACCGCTGCCCGTCGACGGGGATGTGACGCCCGCGTCTGCCGTCGCGACGGCGCCTGAATCGGAGACCGGCGTGCAAGCCGCCACCACAAGGGCGAGAGCAAGAGCCAGAAATGAGAAACTCAAGATACGAACCATGATCAAATTACCTCTGTTGTGAAGTTCCTGGGCCGGCAGAATGTCGCCAGCCTCGCGTAACGGGCGCGGCATGTTAACATTGAAGTCCGCACGGGTCATCCCTCTTCCGTGCTCCAGGAGATTCGATGCTTCCAAACCAGTTGAAAGACCACGGCAGAGCAATCATCGAGACTGCGAAGGACCACCTCGTGGCGGCCCTGCAGGCAGCGCCCGAAGACGGCTGGACCGCGGTAGAACTTGCCGTCGCGGCAGGCCTTCTGGTCGATGAGGCGAACTTCCCAGCCGTACTGGCCCACCACCTCGCCCCTGTCTTGACTGCCGAAGGGCGCGCGACAGTCGTCGAGAAAGGCGGACTGATTCGCTACACGGCGGTCGAGCAAACGATTGCCGACGAAGCCTCGCCCATGGCTGCAGCGACGTCCGCTCCGCAGGTCTGGAGCGATACGCCAGCAGAGGAGGCCTTCGTAGACGGCGAACTGGCCGAAGCAACGGCGGCGAGTGATCCCGAACAGCCTCCGGGAGACCACTAGGCCTCCTCGACCTGCTGACATCGAGAGCTGTGTTGACCGGCAGGAAGCCTTTGATTACAGTGCCGCGGCCCATCGATGGGAACATCGGTGGCCTACCGGTTTTGCACCGGTAAACCGAGTGTCGGGCGGCTGTGGCTCAGCTGGATAGAGCACCAGACTACGAATCTGGGGGTCGCAGGTTCGAATCCTGCCAGCCGCGCCACTCTCCGGTTGCGACATCCCGCACACATCCCACACACATCCCGAGAAGCGACTCGGGCGGCAGCGTTCTATAGTCGATCCTCGTGCGTATCGTCGTCTGCAACCGCCTGACTGAATACCTCGGCGTCGAGATCCTGTCGGCGATCCTCAAGGAGCAGGGGCACAGCGTCCAACTCGTGTTCGAGCCGGACCTGCTAAACGCCACGGTCTTGCGCTCTCTGCCGACCTCAGTCGCCACTAAGTGGGACTCGGCCACACGCGCTGCGCGGCGGGTTCTCAGCCTCGAGCCAGACCTGGTGCTGTTCCCGTCCGAGATCAACTCGTTTCGCTGGTGCACGCGAGTGGGCGCGGCAGTCAAGGCCAAGCGTCCCGAAGTTCACCTGCTGCACGGCGGCTTTCACGTCACGAGCAGCCCCGAGGAGTGCATTGGCGAAGACGGCGTCGACATGCTTTGTGTCGGTGAGGGCGACCTGGCGATCCCGGAACTCGTCTCGGCGCTCCAGGACGGTCGCGACATCCATTCGATCGCCAACCTCTGGATCAAGGAGGCCAACGGAACCATTCACCGCAACGCTCCCCGTGCGCTGGTCCAGGACCTGGATAGCCTGCCGTGGCCCGACAAAGAGCTGTACTACGAGGAGATGCCAGGCCTCTCCCGGGAGTACATGTGTGTCACTTCGCGCGGCTGCCACTGGGCCTGCTCGTTCTGCTTCTACACGACACTGTATGACCTGTACGGACGCGAAGGCTATCTGAGAGCACGCTCACCGCAGAACGTAGTCGGCGAGCTGGCAGCGGCGAAGCAGCGCTGGGATCTACGCTACGTGGTGTTCCACGATGACATCTTCCCCACCTCGATCCACTGGCTGCGCGAGTTTGCGCCGCTGTACAGCGAACAGGTGGGGCTACCGTTTTCCTGCATCACCCATCCCCAACTGGTCCTCGAGGAGACCGCCGAACTGCTCGCCGGGATGGGCTGCCGTTACGTCATCATGGGTGCCCAGACGGTCAACAAGAGCTCACGAAAGCCCGAGGTGATCAACCGCACCGAGACCAGCGACGACATCCGATTGGCAGTGACCCGCCTGAAGCAGCGAGGGATTTTTGTACTCCTGGATCACATCTTCGGGATCCCGGGCGAGAGCCTCGAGGACCAGGAGCAGGCGCTGCGCTTCTACGTCGACGTCGGCGCCGACGTGATCAAGCCATTCTTTATGACCTACTTCCCAGGCACCGATCTCACCCGCCGCGCCGAGCAGGACCGCTCGATCGAACGCAGCGAACTGGAGCGCAACGAGGAAGGCCACTGGGACCACTTCATGTTCGAGGGCGCGCTGTCGGGAGATGACTTTTCCGCCTACAACCTCGCCTACGCGCTGTTTCCGATCCTCGGGCGAAGGGGCCGACAAGCCATGCTTCGCTACCAACTGCACCACCGGCTGGAGCCGCTGGCTCGTCTGCCGGGACTGGGAAACGTCATCCTACTACCCCGCCTGTTGAGGGGCCTGGGAGGACAGCAGGACATCCGACCGAAGCTATACCTGCACTACCTGAAGACAATCACTGGATACCGGCTGCGCAAAGCCCTGCGTTGAGTGCTACCTTGAACCTCGCTGAGTCAGGCCACTGCGGTCCTAGAGCGGAGTCTTCGATGCTAGCCAGCAGGCTGAACACCGCGCGTCAACTCGCTGGTCTTGCCAAGAGCCACCTTGGGAGACTGGTGAAGGAACGGCCGGCGCTCCTGCCCAAACTGGCCGCCAACTACGCTCGCATGACGCTGGGACAGGGGGACGTGCTCCGCACCGCCTCGATCGCCATCACTGGTTCCTGCAACGCCACCTGCGGCCACTGCTCGGCCGACCACATGATGAACGAGACCACCCGGCGCAGCGACATGCTGACCCTCGAGGAGTACGACAAGGCCATCGACGGCTTTCTCAGCGCCGGGGCCATCTCGGTAAACATCACCGGCGGTGAGCCCCTGGTCAGCCCGATGATCTACGACGTCATCCGCCTGGTGCCCCCGCACCGTGGCGTAGTCAACATACAGACCAACGGCCTGCTGTTGAGCGACGAGGTCGCCCGCAAGCTGAGCGATGCAGGCACCTGGATCGTCATGATCTCGCTGCACAGCCATCGTCCTCACGAACACGATGCACTGCTCGAGGTGGATGGCGCCTTCGACAAGGTGATGGCGGCCATCGAGAACTGTCACCGCTACAAGCTGCCAGTGATTCTCAATTGCACTCTGACGCACCAGAAGGTAGCGGACGGCACGCTCTGGGAAATGGTCGACCTCGCTCTGGAAAAGCAGGTCACGGTGAACTTCGTACAGCCCTGCACCACTGGCAAGTGGGAAGAGCAGCGGGAAGTTGCCCTTACCGAAGACGACTACGCTGAATTCGACAAGGCGATGAAGCTCCCCTGGGTGGTCTGGGAAGGCAAGACCAACTACAAGGTCGATGCCTGCAGGCCAGGCATCGAGCGCCTCTACATGAGTGCGAGCGGGGATATCATTCCCTGCGCCTTCATCCACCTGAACTTCGGCAACGTCAAGAAGGAGACTGTCTCCACCATCTGGGACCGGGTGCGCAGCTTCGAGCGCTTCCGCTCCGCACCGAAACGCTGCATGGCAAGCAATGACGAGCAATTTTACGACGAGTACGTCACCGAGATCCGCGACTACGACGGCGCACTACTGCCCATCGAAGAGCACTCGTCCTACGCAGCCGAGCACCCCGAAGAGGCTGCCGCGATCATCCGCTGAGGCCCGCTATGAAGCTCGTCTTCTGCAATCAACTCACCGAAATGCTGGGGGTGCAGTTGCTGTCTGCGCAGCTGCAACTGCATGGCCATGAAACAGGGTTGGTCTTCGAGCCCAACCTGTTCGCCACCGGCGGGATCCGAGACCCACGTCTCATCGACCTGCTCAGCAACGATGAATTGGTCATCGAGGAGATCCTGGCGGCGGAGCCGGACATGGTGGGTTTTCCCATCGAGATCAACGGCTACCACTGGGCTCTGAAGATTGCCGGCGGCGTGAAAGCGAGACGCCCTGACCTGCCCATCATCATGGGTGGCATCCACGCGACACTCTGCCCGGATGTCGTCATCGAGCGGCCCGAGGTGGATTTTGTCGCGGTAGGCGAGGCGGAATTCTCGCTGGTCGAGTTGTGCGACATCCTGTCGGGGCGCCGTGAGGGCAGTCCACACACAATCCAAGGCATCTGGAGCCGCGATCGTGATGGCACCCAACACCGCAACGGCGAAGGGCGGGAACACCCCGAACTCGACGAGTTCCCCTTCTATGACAAGGCGCTGTACTACGACAAGTTGCCCGGCCTCGCCTCCGAGTACATGACCACCATCAGCCGCGGCTGTCCCTACAACTGCAGCTTCTGCTTCTACAACGCCGTGCACGAACTCACCGGCAACCGCAACGTGCGGGTGCGCAGTCCACGCCACGTGGCCGACGAACTCATCGCCGCCAAGCAGCGATACCCGCAAATGGAGACCGTGCTGTTCCACGACGACATCTTCCCGGTGACTACCCGGTGGCTCGAGGAGTTCACGCCCATCTACCTCGAGAAGATCGGCCTGCCGTTCAGTTGCATCACCCACCCGCTACTGGTCTCCGAACGCATGGCGGAGCTGCTTGCAGAAGCCGGCTGCAGGTCGGTAATCATGGGCGTGCAGACCGGCAGCGAGACCATTCGCCGCGAGATGATGGAGCGCAACGAGACGAACGCCGAGATCATGGCAGCCATCAAGCGATTACGCGCCCGCGGCATCTTCGTGACCTGCGACCACATCCTGGGAACCCCCGGCGAAACCCACGAAGACCAGGACCAGGCGCTGCTGTTTTACGCCGAGGCCGGCCCCAACGTGGTGAAGCCCCTGCCATTGACCTACCTGCCACATACGGCGATGACCCGGCGCGCCATCGAAGACGGAGTCATCACGGAACAGGACGAAGACGATGCAGCGCACGGCTTCCTCAACTCACTGATGTTCAAGGGCAGCGGCTACGACACCCAGTGGCGTGCCTACTTCATGATGTACGGTCTTCGACCTGTCCTTCCGAAGGGCCTGCAGCAGTGGCTGGTAGGCCACGGACTGCACAAGCAGTTGGCCCGAGTGCCAAGTGGCTACGGCGTCGACCCAGCCGTGTTCTTTTTGCCCAGGCTGCTGAGCGGCATTGCGTTCGGCTACGACATACGCGCCAAGTACCTGGCCTGGCGCTTCATCGAGATGTTCCAGTACTCAATGCACCGGAAGATGCGCTCGAAACGCCTGGGACTGCGTGCTCGGGTCGAAGAACCGACTCCCGATTCCACTCCTTCGCTGGTATCGCGGATGACCTCTCGGCTTCTGCGCAACAACAAGCGCGCAGAACGCACCGAGACCGTGCTGCCCGGCGCCGGCCTCGTGCCCCGCTTCGCGCCGGGGATGGGCCGGCCCTGGGGAGCAAAGACTCCGGCCGAACCCGTCCCGGGTCCCTGAGCCCTCGGAGGGCGCGAAGTGGCCATTGCACAAGCACGGTCTCCGGCAGACGCGGTTCGCTCGCGGGGGCCCGCGCCGACCGACCTGCAGCGGGAGAGTTGTCCGCTCTGCGGAACTCGCGACCTGCAGGCTTGCGTCGAATTGCCCCACAATCGCCTGCTCAAGTGCCGACAGTGCGGTCTCTGCAGCACTGAGGGCTGGGGGAGCGCCGAGGCAGTCGCGCAGTACTACTCAGAACACAGGGCCCACCTGGGCAAGGCCACAGAGTCGGACGGGCAGCTCCCCGCGATCGCCGCACAGCAGGCCGAATCCCTGCTCGCCATCACCGCACAGACCGGGCCCGGCAGGATCCTGGAACTGGGTTGCGCGGCCGGACACCTCCTGCAACAGATGCAGGGGCGAGGCTGGCAGTGCTGGGGAATCGACTTGAGTCGCACCAGCCTCGCCGACGCAGCCACTCGCGTAGAGGCTCATCTACACCGGGGCACAATCGATGACTTCGAGCCTCCACTTGAGGGCTTCGACTGCATTGCCGCGTTCGACATCCTGGCCCACCTGGTCGACCCCGTGGCAACGATCAGCCGAGCTGCCCAGATGCTACGGCCGGGCGGCTGGCTGATCCTGTCGACGGTGAACGAGGGTTGGCCCCTGGTGCCGGTGTTTCGCCGCCTGTTCGCCGCGATGCCGGTGCGGACAGCCGACCTTCGTGACGAAATGTACGAGGGGCAGCACTACTGCTATTTCAACGAGCAGAACATCCAGCAGCTGTTGCGGCTCGCAGGGCTTGAGTGGTTCGAGACGCGCCCTCTACCACCGCTATCAGCGAGTCACTTCAAGCACCAGTACCCGCTGCCGAAGCGGCTCGCTTTCTCCGGGATGCTGGCAGTCGACCGACTGCTCGGCAGCAGTCGAAAAATGCTGGTGTCGGCACGGAGGCCACTCGAGCGCTGAGTCTGCGCTGCCCGCCGGGGAGCTAGCGGGGCTTCTCCTGGAAGCCATCTACGAAGGCGCTGGCGATCTGCTCGAGCTTCGCTTCGCGTGCCTTGCGCTTACCGTAGGCGACAGCCCGGACCGTCACGTTGCGACCGCGGAAATTGAAGGCCCAGGTGCGGGACGTAGTACGCCGCTTACGCTCTGTGACCACGCGGGCATCCATACCCGCGACCGTAGTGCTACTGACGGCTCCAGGCGTGCGCTCCTTCGACCAGTAGCGTGCCAGGGTCTCCATCAGCAGATCGAGTTCCGCAGCCTGGTAGGGCGACGGCACTTCCATAATCTCGAGCTGCCCCCAGGGGCCCGCAAGCCAGAGCCGCTTGTGGGGCTGTGCGATGCCGCTGAAGTCCTGTAGCCCCTCACAGTCCACGCTAACGGTGAACTCATCGTGAAGGTCCGTGTAGGAGCACAGCGTGCCAGTGGCAGTCGCAGGAGCCGGTTCCTCAACAGCGACGGACGCTGGCTCTTCTGCAGCAGCGGGAGCCGCATCCTGTGCAGCCGCCGGCGCCGAGAGCAGCAGGGTCAAGACAACGAAAGAGGACAGGCGACGGGTCTGCATAAATTCTCTCCAGAGCGCGCGAGTCTGCCACTGCAGGCGGCGCGCGGCAAGCAGGAACGGAAGCTGTGTCGCTGCGGCCTCAAATGGCGGGCGGCACCGTGCAACTGTCAGAGCTGGGAGCAATCGACCCAACCCGACGCGCCGTCAGGCGGGCTGCCCATCGACTCGTCACCGCACACCCAGCAGGGACGATCGGTAGTGCCCTCGTGGGTGGCGCAGAAAGTGACCACCACCTCGTCCACGGCAGCACAGGAGAACGGGACCTCGCCGACGGTCGGTTCTTCACCCTCGGCGGTACCCGGCACGCTGGTGCTGAAGTCCAGGCGCTCCGTCGTCAGCCTGCCATCCAGGTTCATAGCGTAGCCGTTGGGGTTCGCGACACTCGCACTCTCGACATAGACCTGGGTGCCGAGTTCGGCTGCCGGCCCGGAGACCGCGAACGCAAGGCTCCAGACCGGCCCCTCGGCCTCGAGGTCACAGGAAGAACTGCCACTCAGGGCCGACAGCTCTTCGGGCTGCCCACCCGGGCCCGAACAGGAGACGAGCAGAATCGATACGAACAGCACGAACAGCAGAACAGGGTGGCTCATAGCGAAGCTCCCGGGCAAAGTCATTGCGCCTGAAGGGTAGCAGCCCTGGGGCTGGAACCGAGGCTCGATCCTATACGGGAGGGGTGCTTTCCGTGCCCGGGGGTCGATTCCTTGCCCCAGACGTGATATCCCCATGCAATGCGTTGTTGCTCGCGCCGTTTCGGCGGAACAACGACAGGATAAGAACCGGTCCCGGAGGTGTGAGATTAGAAGACGTCGGCCCCCAGTAATGCCCGTGGACCGCGGTCCACGCCGCAACAGGATGATCAGGATCAGTCCCATTCGACTGATCGGCGAAGACGGAGAGCAGGTAGGGATCGTAGAGACCAGCGAAGCCCTCCAGATGGCTCAAGACGCTGGTCTTGACCTGGTTGAGGTTTCGCCAGATGCCCGTCCTCCGGTGTGCAAGCTGCTCGACTACGGTCGTCACAAGTACGAGCAATCTCGCATGGAGCGTCAGAACCGCCGCCAGTCAGCCGACAGTACGCCCAAGGAAGTGCGTTTCCGACCCAACACCGGGCAACGCGACCTCGAGGTGAAGATCGATCGCACCAAGAAGTTCCTCGAGCAGGGACTCCGCGTCAGACTTACTGTTCGTTTCCGCGGCGCTGAAATGCGACGACAGGATGTCGGGCGAGCGACCCTTCGAAAAGCCACCGAGATGCTCGAAGGCCACGGCAAGCTCGACAGTCCAATCCCCGAGATGCAGGGACGCATGCTGTCCGTCACCATGTTGCCGATCCTCAAGAAGGGCCAAAGCGGCTCCAGCGAGAAGGTCGCCGCCAACAAGTCCGCTGAGAAGCAGCCCGCAGCCGAGGCAAAGCCCAAGGCAAAGGTTGAAGCCGAGGTAAAGACGAAGCCCGCAGCCAAGGTTGAAGCCGAGGCAAAGGCAGAGCCCGAGGCAAAGGCAGAGGCCAAAGCACCGGCAGAGGCCAAAGCCAAGGCACAGCCCAAGGCAAAGCCCAAGCCAAACGCAAAGCCCAAAACAA
>CAZBDA010000012.1:0-68209 GCA_964490445.1 uncultured Rickettsiales bacterium
GTCGTCGTCGTCTTCGTCGTCTTCTTCTTCGTCGTCGTCGTCGTCGTCCTCGTTCTCGTCGTCGTCGTCGTCGTACTCGTCTTCTTCTTCTTCTTCTTCTGCTGCGTCAGCCGTGACTGCTGCTGGAGCTACCTCGGTAACGTCCTGTTCCGCCGGCCCGTCAGGATCGGTGACCTCGGGTTCGAGTTGCCACTCCTCGGGTGCTTCGCCGTCCTGGCTGTCCCCAGCCCCTGTCGCGCTGCGCGCGCTGGGTAGGGGGCCATCCAGTTCGGCCTCACCGATCAGGTGGGCGAACGCGGGCAGTTTTGTGTCGCTGCTGATGGCTCCCGCAGCGGCCCCAGCTTCCTCGCCGGTCGCGTCGGCCTCCTGCTCGCCGTCGGGAGTGGCTGCAGGTGGCGGCGCCGAGTCGACGCCGTGTTCTGCCAGGAACGCAGCGACGACTCGGGCATCGAAGCGCTTGTCGTCCTCGTCCTGGAGTTCGGTGATGACCTCCTTGAGGGTCTTGTCGCACCACGGACTGTTGGGATTGCAGTGATTGTCCACGTACTCGGCCAGAGCGAGAATTCGCGCGGGTACGGGAATGGCGAAGCCGCGCATCTCGAGGGGCCCCGTGCCGTCCATCAACTCGTGGTGCGAACGGATCAGTGGTGCAGCCTCACTCCAGGCTCCGCTGCGCTCGGCGAACGCTGCGCCCTTCTCCATGTGAGAGACGTGGCCACCGGTGGGTCCATCCTCGGTTTCGGGGCAGTCCAGCAGCCCGATGTCGTGCAACAGCGCCGCCGTGCGTAGCGCCGCCAGCTTGTCATCGGAGAGCGCCAGGCGACGCCCCAGCTTGTCGCACATTTGGATGACGTTGTCCGCGTGTCCGGGCCAACAGAGATAGCGGTCCATGAGGCGTTCCATGGTGTCCTGCATCTCGGTCTCGAAGGCGGAGCTGACCTCGCGGTACTGCGCGTTGTTGATGAACAGTGCCGACTGGCGTGCCAGGCCCTCGGCGAGCTGCAGGTCGACGGCGTCGAAGCGGCCCTCCTGCTTGTTGCGCATGTCCAGGACACCGACCAACTGGCCCTGGAAGGCCAGCGGCACGACCAGGCTGTCCCTGGTACTTGTGCGCACCCGGTCGTCCCAGTTCAGGTCGGATTGTCCAAGCTCTACGTTGAGCAGTGCTCTCAACTCGGCTGCGGCGGTGCCGATCAGGCCCTGGCCACGCGGTATCGGGTGTTGGCGTGCGCGTTCCAGGGGAAGCCCGATTGCATCGCAGACGACCAGGTCAGAACCTTCGAGCACCCAGAAACTGGTACGGGTCGCGCCGACGAGTTCGGCGGCGTGGCTGAGCAGGGCTTTGCGCGCCTCGGTCGGGTCGGTGTGGGCAGCGATGGCGCCGGTGGCAACATGCAGTTGGTCGAGGCGCCGCTCGCCCTCGCCGATGGCAGTGATGGCGCGGACCGTGTCTCGCCGCACCAGCACATAGCCGAGCAGTACGGTCAGCGCAGTGAACAGCAAGATCGCGCTGATGCTGTAGACGTGGGCGCCCTGCCCCTGTTCCATGAGCGGCTCGAAGACAAAGGTCGCCGAGATGTAGAACAGGACCCCGAGGGGAATGAGCGAGACCACCACCATCAGGGCCTGCGTGCGGCTGAGCATCCTGCTCTCGCGGGAGGAGTGCTTCAGCGGTGCCTTCCGGCCCTTCTTGTCTTCGCTGGTTTCGGTTTGTGGGGTCGCCATCGTCGCGCTGGGCCTTCTGGGCACGGGTAGAAACGGGGAACTAACAGACTGCCATCTCTCGTGGTCGCGTGTCGAACCACGACGGGGGGCTGGCACGAGCGTCACGGCCTGTTCGAAGCATTGCTCTCCAATGTCGAGTCGTGCTTCGACTCACCTGCTAGGATCCGCCCATGAACTATCACCCCCTGTTTTCGTTTCTGCCGGTGGTCGGCCGCATCCTTGTGGTCACGGTCCTTGCGGCATTGCTCGGCGTGCTTGTGGCCTGTGGAGCCAATCCCTGGTCTCAGGGAGGGGGCAGTGGAGGCGATGACGACGACAGCCTCGGATCGGACGACGACGACACCTCGGGTGATGACGACACCGGCGACGATGACGACGCGACCAGTTCCCAGAACACCGCCAGCTATCCCCAGGAAGAGGCCTGGTTTGCGCTTGCTGTGGGCAACACCTGGCGTTTCGACGAGCAGGTTGTCGGGGACGTCGAGTCCCAGGACGATGACGTGCTCGTGACGGTTAGCCGACGCATTGCGGGCGAGGAAATGGACCCCTTGCAATCGCCGGCGATGGTTGTCTTCGAACTCGATGTGGATCGCCTGTTCGGTCAGAACGAGGTGCACTGGTACGGACTGGATGGGAGCGGCTCGATGAAGTGGATCAAGAGCCGGTTGGAAGAGGATTTCCTGGAGGCTACCGACTACCCGGGGGACGGCTCGACTGTGGCCCGCTTCGGCACGTCGGAAGCGGATCTGCTGGGTAGCCAGTACCAGGCGATCTGGTTTCGCGGCAACGTGGGAGGTCACCAGTACTCGTCTACAACGTCGACGATCGAGACCTACTTTTACGGCGATGGCCAGGAGGTCGAGACTCTCGGCAACCAGGTCCTCGAGGATTTGAGCGACATCGGGATCCAGTACGTGAAGCCCGGCTGGGGACTCCTGGGCCAGAACCTGACCTTCGGTAGTAGCGAGGTGAACTGGACGATTAGCGAGTGTTCCCCCTGCCCGCCGGAGGCAGGCCTCTAGCTCCGGGGTGCCGCTGGTCTCCAGTCGCCATCGAGTAAGCCCCGCTCGACCAGGCCCACGCGCAAGCTCTCGAAGCCCTCGCAGTGCAGGCCATCCATTCCCAGGCTTCGCGCTGCCAGCAGGTTCTCCGGGCGGTCGTCGATAAGGAGGGCACGCTCAGCGGCGACGTTCAATTCACGCAGCGCCAGGCGAAGAATGCCGGTGTCTGGCTTGAGTGAGCCCGCCTCGAAACTGCAGATCCAGTGCTCGATGACTTCGTCGATGCCAGTCTCCTTCTTCATGAAGGCGAAATGCATCGGGTCGGTATTGGAGATTACGGCGCATCGGACCCCGCGCGCGACTTCGTGGACCAACTCGCTGACTTCGGGTCGTGTGCTCAGGGTGCTGTTCCAGCAGTGAACAATTACGTTGCGGGCCATCTCGCCGCCACAGCGCGCCGCAATGTCCTCGATAGCATCCGCTGCGCTGAGCAGGCCCAGGTCGATCTTGTCCTTGATTCCCGAGTCAAGGAAGTGTCGGTCGAACCCCGAAGGGTCGCCGTTCATGTTCTGCGCCCAGGTACGCCGAGCGCGGTCCAGATCGACATCGACGACGACGCCGCCCAGGTCGAAGAACACCACGGAGGTGCTCCGAGTGTCAGGGTTCTTGCGGTTCTGCAACTCGAGCCTCAGAGGATCGCGCCGAGGAATACTTTCAGGAGATACAGCGCGGCGACAATGGCCAGCACGCCTGCTCCTCGCAGCACCAGCGGTGTCATTGTCGTCAGCGGGGAATGTTCCTGTTTGCTCCCAATCAGCGGGTCTCCCAACTCGGCGCGGGACACGTTCTGCCGGTCGGCCTCCCAGTTGACGTGCTCGATGACTCCTGCGGCGGTTTCCTCGTAGATTTCGAAGCGCAGCGCCACCCCAGGCCCGGGGCTTTCTTCGACGCGGATGACCTCGGCGAGGACGCTGGTACGTTGTTCCCGATCGGGATGTTCGAGGTGGGTGTGGACCCACTCCCCCTTGCGCAGAGACGGAGTGACGCCGGCAACCGCTTCTCGCAGGACGTAGGCGCCACCCAGGCTCAGGTCATGCACCTTGCAGGGGAGTTCCTTGCCTGAGCCGAGCTCCAAGATGGCGCGACTGTCTGATGGCAGCCGCATATGGTAGCGCAGGTCTTCTCGCGTCATCGTCGAGCCCCCGAGACCGCTTCAGCTTAGCAGCCTCGGTTGCTCGAAATGAATTCGCGCTACTTGCGCTCAGCCTGTGCCCGCCCGAGAGCGGCGTCGAGCTTGCAGATCGCTTCGTCGACATCGCCGGCGGAGAAGGTCAGCGTGGGGCGAAGGCGCAGCGTGCGTGCCCCGCAGCTCAGGACGAACAGCCCCTCTTCCATGCAGAGGTCGATCATGCGACCCCTGGTCTGTGCGTCGGGAAGATCCAGGGCGAGGAACAGGCCACGGCCCCGGGTGTTGTTGACCAGGCCGTCGAACTTCGCTTGCAGCCCCTCGAGTTCATGCAGGAACTGGGCGCCGACGGTGGCCGCGTTGTCGACCAGGTTGTCCTCGTCGATGATCTCGAGCACTCGCTGGAAGCGGACGATGTCCACCAGGTTGCCGCCGAAGGTGGAGTTGATGCGGCTGGACTCGACGAACACGTTGCGCTCGACTTCGTTGATTCGAGGCCCTGCGTACATTCCGCAGACCTGGGTCTTCTTGCCGAATGCGACGAGATCGGGCTGCACATCGAAGCCCTGCCAGCACCAGAACGTGCCGGTGGCGCCGATGCCGGTCTGCACCTCGTCGAAGATGAGCAGCGCCTCGCGCTCGTCGCAGACTGCGCGCAGCTGGCGGAAGAACTCTGGTCGGAAGTGATGGTCGCCGCCTTCGCCCTGGATGGGCTCGATGATGATGGCGGCGATCTCGTGCGGATTCTGGTCAAAGGCAGAGTGGATGGCTGACATCGTCTGCGCCTCGCGTTCCTGCACCGAGCCGAGTTCTGCGTCGGTGACGGGGAAGTTGAGATAAGGCGGCGGCACTCGCGGCCAGTCGAACTTGGGGAAGTACTGAGTCTTGCGCGGGTCGTGGGAGTCCGTCAGGCTCATCGTGTAGCCGGTGCGGCCGTGGAAGCACTCGGAGAAGTGCAGGATCTTGCTGCCGCCCTCTTCGCGTCCCGCCGCCAGGTTCTTGTGTACCTTCCAGTCAAAGGCGGCCTTGAGGCAGTTCTCTACTCCGAGCGCTCCTCCGTCGATGAGGAACAGCCACGGCATGTCCGCGGGGATTCCCACCCGGTAGAAGGTCTCGACCATCTGTGCCATTTCGATGGTGAAGGTGTCGGAGAGGGCAGGCTTGTTGACGGCGATGCGGCCCAGCTTGGCAACAAAAGCTGGCTCGGTGAGCCGTGGGTGGTTCCAGCCCACCGGCAAGCTGGCGAACGCCGAGTAGCAGTCGAGAATCTCCTTGCCCTGCACCGTCACCAGGTGGGTGCCGTGGGAGCGCTCCAGGTCGAGAAAGAAACCGAAGCGGTCCATGGTCATGTGACGACTGAGAATGGCGATGGCCTCGTCGCGCGCTGCTACGCGTGAAGACAATGCGGTGCCGCCACTCGAGGCGCTGCTGCCGGATGCGGTGTGGACCATGACGGGTTCTCCTAGGGGTTGGGGGGTGGACTGCCTGACGATGGACTGCGTGATACCAGATCACGGAGGGTCTCCGCTGCCTCGGCGAGGCCAAGAGCCAGCATGAACGACCCAAATCGGGGGCCGCGGTCCTGGCCGATGAAGCCTCGATAGATGGAACGGAACAGATCCCGTGGTTCGATCTCGCACTCGCGGGCAACAGAGAATGCGAGGCTCTGAACAAGGTCCGGGTCGCTTTCCTCGCAAGCAGAGAGCTTCTCCGCGAGGAGCAGGAAGGCCTCGACGAGTTGCTTTGTCCCCGGTAGTTCCTTTTGCCGTCCGGCGGCCTCCCAGTCGCGGTCATAGGCGATGGCGCCGCGCACCAGCTCGCGGCACAGGCCACTGTGGTGCTGGTCGGCGATGCGAGGGTCGTAGCGCAGCAGGTAGTCCCAGACTACCTCGGGGTCGTCCTTGCCCATGCACACCACCAGGTTGCGCACCAGCGTGTAGTTGACGGCCACGTCCCAGTGCGGTCGCTTCTCGTCCGAGTCGAAGTAGAACACCGACGGGTTCCAGCGGTTGTTGTCCTGCTGCTCGTCGCTGAGTGGTTCGTCTGTAGCGCCGGGGCGCTGCCAGTCGCCCAGTTGCTTCAGGTACTGGTCGGTGAACTGTGGGATGACGTCGTAGTGCAGGCGCTTGGCCTTGCGGGGGTTCTGGTAGAGGAACGCGAGTAGCGACTCGACCGGCGCGTAGGTCTGCCAGCGGTCGACCGAGATCCCCTTGCCCACCGACTTGGAGATCTTGCGCCCGTCCTCGTCGAGGAACATCTCGTAGAAAAGGCCGGTGGGCTTCCGGCCTCCCAGCAACGCGACAATGCGTCCCGACACCTGGGCCGACTCGATGAGGTCCTTGCCGTACATCTCGTAGTCGATGCCGAAAGTGAACCAGCGTAGCGCCCAGTCGACCTTCCAGCCGACCTTGGCGTGGCCGTCGAGGATGCTGGATTCGCCACTGTGCCCGCAGCCCACGAGGTCCTCGCTGCGCCCGCCATCGCAGCGGAAGGAGACGCCGCTTCGCTCGGGGTGATAGGCCGTCACGGTGGTACACAGGTTCCTGCCGCAGGAAGGGCAGATGACCATGAACGGCGACCAGCCTTCCCGGCTCTCGGGCCGGAGCGTCGGCAGGATGATGTCGAGGACGCCGTCGACGCGCTCGAGGAGCAACTGCATGCCCGCGTTGAACTGTCCTGAGCGGTAGCAGTGGGTGGAGGAACGAAAGGTGTACTCGAAGCCGAATGAGTCGAGGAACTCGCGCAGACGCCGGTTCATGTGCGCCGAAAACGACTCATCGACGCCAAAGGGGTCGGGGATGGCCGACAGCGGCTTGCCCAGGTGGGCTTCGATTGCCTCGCCGTTGGGTACGTTCAGCGGCACCTTCCGCAGCCCGTCCATGTCGTCGGAAAACGCGATGAGGCGGGTGGGCCGGTCGGACAGCGTGCCAAAGGCACGGCGGATGAAGGTCGTGCGGGCGACCTCTGCGAAGGTCCCGATGTGGGGCAGGCCGGACGGGCCGAAGCCGGTCTGAAACAACACTTCGCCGCCCTCGGGAAGCGATTCGAGTAGCGCCTCCGCTTCCTTCAGTGGCCAGGGCTGGTTTGGCTTGGACACGGTTTGCTTCCGGGCTTCCTGGCGCGGGCCTGTTGCGCGAGGATGGCGGACAGTATCAGGCTTCCCTACTCGGTGGTAGCCCGTCTTTTCGCCATGCCAGCAGACGGGGTGCTATAGAGCGGCGAGGGCAGGGATCCTGCAGGCAGCGACAGGGATCGCGAAGTTCGGTGCGGGGAATCGGAGGCAGGTGAATGAGCAGCTCACCCGGCACAGCCTGGATCGACGGTAGGGTCGTGCCGCTGTCCGAGGCCCGAGTGCCGGTGACAGATCGCGGTTTCCAGTTTGCGGACTCGGTCTTCGAGACCATTCGAACCTACGGGCAGCGCCCGTTCCTGGTGGGCGAGCACCTCGACCGGTTGCGGCGATCGGCACAGGCGTTGATGCTGCCGGTGCCGTGGTCCGACGGCGACCTGCAGGACGCAACGGGTCAACTGCTTGCAGGCTGGTCTCGGGGTCAGGAGGCCGCGCTGCGAATTGTCATCACTCGGGGGGATGGCGGGCACGGCCTGGCGCTACCCGAGCCGCAGTGTCCGCGCCTGGTCATCCTCTGTCGCCCTCTGCCACCGCTGGCACGCGAGCTGTACACGCAGGGAGTGAAGGTGGTCCTGCCATCTGCTGCCCGGTTCAAGGAGCATGGGGTGCCAGCTCATGTGAAGTCGGGCTCGTACCTGGCGAACGTGCTGGCCCTGGCCGAAGCCCGGCGAGCAGGCGGTTTCGAGGCTTTGCTACGCGCCGCCGACGGTTCGCTCAGTGAGGCTAGTACCAGCAACCTGTTCCTGGTCAGCAACGGGCGGCTTTTCACCCCCGGTCTCGAGGACGACATCCTTCCTGGCATCACGCGTGCCGTGGTGATTGGGCTGGCGTCGGCCGCTGGGATCCCTGTCGAGGAGGGGCCGGTCAGCGACGAGCACCTGTTGGCAGCCGACGAGGTGTTCATGACCTCCTCGGTCAAGGAGGTGTTGCCGGTGGTCGAGGTGGGGGAGCAAGTGATCGGCAGCGGTGTTCCGGGAGCGATGACGCGGCAGTTGATGGACCTGTTCCGGGGCAAGACCAGTGAACTTTCGGCGCGGGGTGTCCGACGCCTCGATGAGGTCTTCCGGAGGTGACAGGACGCCTCGTGTTGCTGTGGCCTGCCGTGTTGTTTGCCGCCGTGCTGGTCGCCTGGCGGACCAGCGAGGGCACGATGGGCGGCCCGCCGACGGCCTGGGGCCTGGCAGCGCTGGCCGGCGTGGTTGCCGGCCTGGTGGGCATCGCGGCACGCCTGGGCGAGGACTCAGTCGGCCGCAAAGAGCGACTCCTTGTGTGCGCTGCCCTGCTTGCCCTGGCGCTGGTCGGGGCTCAGGACTTCCTGCGTGCCGGCCACAGTCACGGGCACGATGTCGGCTACCACCTGTGGGCCCTGTGGAGTAGCTGGCGATGTGTGCTCGATGGCGACCTGTTTCCACGCTGGAATCCCTACCTCGGACTCGGCATGCCGCTGCTGCAGTTCTACTCGCCGGTGTCCTATGTAAGTGCGTGGCCGGCACAACTGCTCGGTGCCTCGCCGGCGCAGGCGTTGACCTTCTTGATGGTGGCTGGTCAGTTCCTGACCGCGTGCTCTGCCTACGCTGCGCTGCGTTGGCTGGGCGGCTCGCGGCCGGGCGCTTTGCTGGCGTCGTCGGCGTCGGTGCTGGCGCCCTACCACCTGCTCGACCAGACCTTCCGGGTGGCGTTGGCGGAGAATCTTGCCCTGGCGATTCTGCCGATCCTGTTGGCCGCCGTCTGGAAGCTGGGCCGCGGTGACCGGGGCAAAGCGCCCTGGCTGCTGGGCATCGCTGTGGCAGCACTGCTGCTGACGCATGTTCTCACCCTGTTCGCGATGCTGTTCGTATCTTTGCCGCTGTTTGCGGCGGCGCTGCTGGCTGCGCGTAGGGCAGGGGAGTCCGTGCCCGGGCGACTGGCCGCCCTGGTCCTGTGTGCAGTCCTGACCGTGGGCGCCACCAGCGCCTGGTGGCTGCCGGTAGTCGCCGAGGTCGAGTCCACGGCGGTGGGTAGGCTTTCCAGGCCGGGTCGGGCGATTTCACCCATGGCTGCAACTCCACTCGAGCCGATCCAGCGTCGTGCCTGGCAGCGCTACGGAATTCGCTACAAGATCGGCGAGAAGGATGACCCGGGTCAGTCGATGCCGCTGTACTTCGGCTGCGTCCTGCTGTCGCTGGTGTTGCTCGGACTGGTGGCACCGCGTCGCAGCTTGGCGCACCCTGAACAGCAGCAGGGTCCATCGCCGCGCATTCTGGCCACAGCCGCACTGCTCTGCCTGGCCTTGGCGGTGTATCCGTGCGCGCGTCTGCTCGACGGGGTACCGCTGCTGGGCCGCATCATGTTCCCCTGGCGCCTGTATGGGCCGGCATCGATCTATGGTGCGCTCGCCGCGGGGCTGGCCCTGGACCACTGGAGCGGACAGCGGCAACGGCTTCGTGTACCGCTCCTGGCAGTGGCCCTGGCTGCCCTCGCCTGGGACAGCTCACCCTACCTGGGTGCGGCGGCGCGTTATCCCGACTACGAGGGCCAGGGAGCGGTCCGTTTTCATGCTGGCAAGGCAGTGCCACTGGAATTGCCGAGGGAGCCATTTACGCGGGTCGAGGACCTGGATCTTCCTCCTTCTGACTATGGCTGGCAGTTGGCAAAGTCTCGGCGGGTCTTCCCTGAGTACATGTCCGTGTCTCTTCGGGAGCGCTACGGCAAGATCAGCAAACCTCCCACCATCGCCCGCTCGCAGGGCTACCATGCCGCCTTCCGGGTGGGGCGGGGCAGGGATGGGCTGCAGGCCCTGGAGCCCAAGCCCTTTGTCTCCTTTCGCCCGACAGGCGGCAAGTACCAGGGGCTGGCCCAGGCTCGCTGGGATCGCGAGCCGGAAACCGTAAGGGTGCAGCTGCCGCCGGAGCAGCGCGCGGGCAATGTGCGTCTCGCCGAGGCTTGGTTTCCGGGCTGGATGGCCCGCGTCGATGGTGGCCCGTGGAGCAAAGCGCTGCGCTCGAAGTCGTTGTTGGCGGCTGCTGTGGCCGAAGGGAGCGAGACGGTCGAGTTCCGCTACTTCCTGTCACGGCCCCTGCACCGGCCCCTGGGCATCCTCGCTACCTGCCTGACGCTGCTCGGGCTGGTAGTGGTGGCAGCTCGTCGACGCAGGTCAGCCTAGACCGGTGCCTTGAGGCGCCTGTCCCAGGGGACGAACTCGGTCGCATCGTAACTGTCGAACAAGGCGCCCCAGGGGCTGGTTCGACGCCACTCGTCGAGTACCTGCCGTCCCCCGCCCAGGGGGAACCAGACGTAGTCGTGGTAGACGAACGAGCCGAAGATGAACGCGTAGACCAGCGGGGTCTGGAAGGCCAGTTTGTGCAGCGCTTTGAGGGGCCCGAACCAGAGCAGGTCGCCGACCCGGCTGGCCATGTTGTCACCCACTGAGAAGCCCCAGCTGGTCTGTCGAACGTCGATGCCCTCTTCGACGATGTCGATTTCCTCGATACGGCCGACGCCCAGGCCCTGCTCGTGGGCCAGGCGGATGTAGTCGAGGCTCATGGGGTCGAAGCCCAAAAGGTGACTGGAGACGGCATCGATGGCGACCGAGTCGCCGCCGGCCAGTAGCACATCCTTTTGCACCGGGATCATGGTGCGCGGTCCGGGCCCATTGCCGGCGGTGGTGCCGTCGGTGACGGTGAACATGCCGGTGTGGATCTCCTGTTGGATGGCCAGCAGGTCGACCAGCGTCTGGTGAATGGTCGGGTGACAGTAGTGCCGGTTGCTCGGCAACAGGCCGCCGAACGCGTTCTTCATCGAGCCGGTGGTCGTCGTGTAGATGTGGCACTTGACCGTGGGCAGGTGGACGACGTTCTTGCCGGCGAAGTAGTTGGGGATCCTGATGCCCTGCGGGAAGACCTTGTCGAGGGTGAGCATCTTTGCCTGGGGTCGGTAGACCTCCCACTGCATGTCGCGCGGCTCGAAGTTGTAGCGAATGGGGACCTGGTAGCGGTACAGCACCGGCAGGTAGTTGTTGAGGCGCTCGCCCTTGTAGGCGTTGGTCACGACTGTCTTGTTCTGGACACAGACGAGGTCTTCGAAGCCGCCGGCCCGTAGGCCGAGAATCGTGCCTTCCAGCTGCCACGGCGTGGTGTTGGCAGCGGGATAGTTGATGTGCCAGGAGATGTTGTCCTTGATCATCGTCTTGGCGTCGGGGTCGAGGTAGTCCTGAAAATCGGCCATCTTCATGACCTTCTGGACGTCTTCCACGACCGTTGCAGGACGAGTCTTCAAGACTGCTACCTTGGCTCGCTTGCTCATCGGTACTCCGTGGACCCGTCACGTGGATCGGCAACTCCGAGCCCGCTGGGGCGCACCTTACCAATGTCGTCACATACTTCCAGCCTGCATTGGACTGCGCGTCCCGCGGCCGTTCTGTATTCTTCCGGCAATGTCTGGATCCGCTGTTCGCCTCGGCCTCGACCGTCTGCTCTCTGACTCGCTGCACCTGCTGCGCGGCAAGCGAGTGGGACTGGTCTGCAATGCATCGACTGTGACAGCTGGGTTGCGGCACGCTGCAGACCTCTTCGCAGCCCACCCCGAGTTTGAGTTGGTGCGCCTGTTCGGACCGGAACATGGTCTGCGCGGCGCTGCCCAGGACATGATTGCGGTGGAGGAACAGGGCACTGATCCGTGGACCGGTGTCGAGTTGCATTCCCTGTACGGCACGGACGAGGCCTCGCTACGACCCGACCCCCAGTTGATGGCTGACCTGGACGTGCTGGTCTTCGACATCCAGGACGTAGGCGCGCGGTACTACACCTACGTGTACACGATGGCCTTCGCCATGGAGGCCGCCGGCAAGGTAGGCGTTCCGGTGGTGGTCTGCGATCGCCCCAACCCCATCGGCGGTGCTGTGGTCGAAGGCAATACCGTCCACCCCGGCTTCGTCTCGTTCGTCGGCCAGTTTCCCATCGCCAACAGGCATGGCATGACGGCCGGTGAACTTGCGCATTTCTTCCGTTCTGAGTGCGGCATCGAGTGCGATCTGACAGTGGTCGAGATGCAGGGCTGGCGGCGGGAGATGTTCTACGACGAGTGCGGCCTGCCCTGGGTGCAGCCTTCGCCCAACATGCCGACCCTCGACACGGCGCTGGTCTATCCGGGGATGTGCTTCTTCGAGGGCACGCTGCTGTCCGAAGGTCGCGGCGCGACCCGGCCCTTCGAAGTGGTTGGTGCGCCCTACATTGACGGCTCGCCGCAGCCGGCCAGGGCGGGGTCGCGTTCCGCCCGCTGGCCTTCCAGCCCACCTTTCACAAGCATCACGGCCAGTCGTGCGGCGGAGTGCAGCTGCATGTCACCGATCGGAACTCGTTTGCGCCGGTCTTGACGGCCACCGCTCTTCTTCAGGCGGCCTGGAGCCTCTGGCCGGACCAGGTCCAGTGGCGTACCGAGGTCTACGAGTTTGTCGAGGATCCCATTGCTATCGACCTGCTGGGCGGCAGCGCCGACCTGCGCCAGGAGGTCGAGTCGGGAGTGCCGTTGCGAGAGGTGCTCAGCCGTTGGCAGGACGAGGTCCAGCCCTTCCTGGCTCGGCGGATGCGGCACCTGTTGTACTGAGCGGCGATGCGTTATCAACTCTGGCTGCCGCTGCTCGTGTCGAGCGCACTGCTGGCCTGCTGGAGCGACGCAACGGATCTCAGCGAGAATGAGTCGCGAGTGGCGGCGAACGAGCAAGGGAGCAAGACGATGGCTGATGAGCTGGTGACAGCCCGTCCACTGCCAGGGACGGAGACGGTGCCGCTCGGGACTGCACAGCAGCTCGCTGAGCGATGGTCTTCACGCGAGCCGGGCTATCGTCCGCGCACCCGCCACCTTGCTGGCGACGGCTCTCCTCTCTATACGAACCGGCTGTTTCTCGAGTCCAGTCCCTACCTCCGCCAACACGCGCACAACCCTGTCAACTGGTTCCCGTGGGGTGACGAGGCCTTCGATGAGGCGCGTCGTCTCGGTCGTCCAGTGTTGCTGAGCATTGGCTACTCCACCTGCCACTGGTGCCACGTGATGGAGGAAGAGTCCTTCGAGGACGAGGAGATCGCGCGCTATCTCAACGCGAACTACGTCGCCATCAAGGTAGACCGCGAGGAGCGTCCCGACGTCGACTCGATCTACATGACTGCAGTGCGCACGATGGTCGGCGGCGGCGGCTGGCCCCTCAATGTCTGGCTGACGGAGAACCGGGAGCCATTCTACGGTGGCACCTATTTCCCGCCTCGCGATGGCGATCGCGGGACGCGCTTCGGCTTCCTGACGCTGATCACTCGTCTGCGAGAGGTCTACGAGACGCAGCCGGATGAGGTGCGCGCCCAGTCGGGGCAACTGTCCGAGAGGCTGCGCCAGGTCATGAGTCCGCCGCCTGGCGACACCGCAGTCGACGAGCGCAGCATGGCGGAGGCTGCGCGCCAGTACCAGGAGCGCTTCGACCGTCTGCACGGTGGCATGGCCGGTGCCCCGAAGTTCCCCAGTAGCCTGCCGATCCGGTTTTTGCTGCGGGAATCGCTGCGCCAGGATGATGCGGACTTACTGGGGATGGCCGAACTTACTCTGCACAAGATGGCTGCCGGCGGGATGTATGACCACGTCGCTGGTGGCTTCCACCGGTACTCCACCGACCAGCTCTGGTTGGTGCCGCACTTCGAGAAGATGCTGTACGACAATGCCCTGTTGGTGGTCGCCTATCTCGAGGGCTTCCAGGCAACAGGGGATGAGTCCTTCGCCGGTGTTGCCCGGGACATCCTCACTTACGTGCAGCGTGAGATGGTCGCTCCGGGAGGCGGCTTTTACTCGGCGACTGATGCGGACAGTATCGGTCCCGACGGCGAGCGGGATGAGGGCTACTTCTTCACCTGGACCCCTGCAGAGTTGCTGGAACTGCTCGGCGAGTCTCGGGCGGCGGTGGTGTCGGCAGTCTACGGCGTCACGGAAGCCGGCAACTTCGAGGGTCGCAACATCCTGCACCGCCCCCGTGGCGACCGGGAACTGTCCGCTGAGCTGAACCTCAAGGAAGGGGAGTTGCGGACGGTCTTGGAGGAGAGTCGCGCGCTGCTGTACAGCGCTCGCAGCGCTCGCTCGCAGCCGCTGCGTGACGACAAGGTGCTGACGTCGTGGAATGGTTTGATGATTTCCGCCTTTGCCCAGGCGGCCCTGGTGCTGGGCGAGGAGCACTGGCTCGCTGTGGCCGAGAAGGCTGCCGGCTTCGTACTCTCAGAGATGCGCGTAGACGGCAGGCTGCGGCGTAGCTACCGGGCCGGCGAGGCCAGGCACAACGCCTACCTGGATGACTATGCCTTCCTGGTTGCCGGCCTGGTCGATCTGTTCGAGGCCGGCGGTGATCCGCGCTGGCTGCGCGAGGCCATCGCCCTTGATGTTGTGTTGGCCGAGCACTACGAGGATCCCGAGGTCGGTGGCTTCTTCCTGACCAGTGATGACCACGAAGCGCTGCTGGTGCGCGAGAAGCCTGCCCAGGATGGCGCCGAACCCTGTGGCAACTCAGTGCAGCTTCTGAACCTGTACAGGCTCGGCGAATTGACAGGCGATGACCAGTATCGGAAGCGTGGTGATCGTGCGGTGACGGCCTTCTCGGCGATTCTCGCCCGTTGGCCTTCGGCGCTGTCCGAGATGTTGCTGGCGATGGAGTTCCGCCGCGACCGCGTCCGCGAGGTGGTGTTGGTAAGCCCGGGACCCCAGCCGTACCGGGCGGCTCGGGCGTTTCTCCAGGAGCTTCATGCCGGCCTGGTGCCGAACAAGGTGGTCATCGCCGTGCAGGAGGGCGAGTCACTCGATGAACTGGCTCGGACGGTTCCGCTGGTGGCAGGCAAGGTGGCGCGGGACGATCGGGTAACCGCCTACCTCTGCGAGCAGGGGGTTTGCAAGCAACCTACAACGGACCCGGCGATGTTCCGGGCTCAACTGGCGGGAGAGACGCTGTAGCCGATTCGGCTAGCGGACGCGCTGCATCACGGTGACGACCAGGGGCTCACCGTCGGAAGTCATGCAGGCCTCGACCAATTTCTCGCTGCCGGGAATCTTGGTCTTGTAGTCGGAACCATCGATCACGGTGGGTAGGGACAGGCGACTCGGTCCGGGCACCAGCCCCTTGACGCTGCCACCGACCATGTTGGCGAGCTCACCTACGGCATCCTGCAACTCTTCGCCAGTCACCTCTTCGAGCTCCATGTCGAACATGAACGCGGTGGTACCGACAGCCAGCTTGTGGGAGCAACTGACCACGATCGCTCCCTCCCATTCGCCAGTGATCTGTACGCAGCCCGTGAGCACGTGCCCGGAGCACTCCAAGTCGTCGCCTTCGGCCTTCAGCTCCTTTTCTACGAGCGCAAGCCATACGGTCTGGGTGACCTGATAGATGTCAGAGGCGGTGAGGGCGGTGCTCATTGCTGCATCCTAACTGCGGAGCTGGAAATGTGGGGACTGAGCATCATCAATCCTCTCAAACTGCGAGGAGGTCACGAAATCGGCCTCAGTGCTGCCTACAAAGAAATACCCATCGGCCGCCATTGTGTGCGCCACTGTATCCAGTATTCCGGCATGACTGTCAACGTCGACATGCGCCAATACGTTCGCGAGAAAGACTATGTCAAAGGGCCCTTTCGGGTAGGAATTGTTGGTGATGTCGAAGTGCTCGAACGAAACCCAACTCTTTGGCGGGTCCTTGATCGCCCATAGCAGGCCGCGCCGCTCGAAGTACTTGACGAGGAGCATGGCCGGCAGCCCGCGCTGTACGACAAGCTGGTCATAGGCGCCGCCTTGTGCCTCTTCGATGAATTCTGCCGAAGGGTCGAGACCGACCACCTCTACCTTCCAGTCGGCCAGCACCGGGAAGTGGTTCACCAGGGTCAAGGCGATGCTGTAGGCTTCCTGGCCGCTGGAGCAAACAGCTGACAGCAAACGCAGACTGCGCTCACTTGCCCGCGCCTCGAGCAACTGGGGCAGCACCGACGTACGCAGCACCTCGAAGGGCATGACGTCGCGGAAAAACGAACTGGGACTACGCGTCATTTCTTTTCAAGCTTGCCTGGGCGGGGATTGCCAATGGGTGCCGACTCTCCCGATTGTTCGGAGAACACCGTTCTGTCGTTCCCCCCCATTGAATGTCACGCAGAAACCACCTACAGCCAGCCCATAATGACAGCAGTGGCTGGATCCTGCCACTTCGCCGGACAGAAAGGTCAGTCGCCCTCGGACTGCCGCCGTCTACAAGAAAGGGCGGCCCGGCAGGGTACTCTCTTGCGGTGCTTGGCGTAGAATGCCTTTCGACGTGCGCCGATTGGCGCCGTGCATGGGCTCGTATGTTGGCCTTGATGCTGACGGACTGTGGCCAGATCAGAAGCTGCAGTCGTTGGGGAATGGAGTAGAGAGATGCATGTGGGTACGCGCTTTCCGGCCCGCTCGGGGCGTGAGAAGATCGCTTGGACGCAACGCCTGACTACCAAAGTCGCCGGCATGGCCGGGGCCACCACCGCGCTGATTGTGGTGGTTGCCATGTACTTTGGTCACGCGGCAACCCGTGACGCGATGCTCGTTGCCGAGCAGCGTCACGCCGAATCCATCGCCCACCTGGTCGCCGCCGGCGCCCGGGAGGGGCTGAGCCAGAGCAGCGTCGAGTTGGTGAATGCCGACCTGCAGACCATGGTGGGGCCGCTGGACAACCTGCAGTTGGCGCAAGTTCGCGACTCGAACCAGAAGACGCTCGGCAAGCACGGTGGCTCCAGCGCGGGTGCCTTGATCGTGGCCGACGTAGATGTCCGAGCGCTGCGCGGCGGCGGCAAGCTCGGCACCGTGAAGGTGGCGATTTCGCGACACCAAGTCGATGAGGCTCTCAAGCGCCAACGCAACCGCATGTTGGTGGCGACCCTCGTCGGCGCTCTGCTTTCGTACCTGCTGGTGACCTTCCTGGTCACGCAGTTGGCTTTGCGGGCAGTGCTCAAGACCATCGATGTCCTGGACCGAGTGCAGGATGGCGACCTGTTGGCCCGTCTCAACATCGGCTCCAAGGACGAGATCGGCTACATGGAGAGCTTTCTCAATGCTGCGCTCGAGAAAATGCGCAACACGTTCGCGACTGTGGGAGGCACGTCTGAGCGGCTTGCTGCCAATGCCTCTGAGTTGGGTCGAGTCAGCCAGGCGATGCGTGCGAGCGCTCTGACCACAGCAAGCCAGGTGTCCGAGGCAAAGGATGCGGCCGAGATGGTCAATGACTCCGTGCACACGGTCGCGTCCGCTGCCCAGGAGATGAACGAGAGCATTCGCAGCATTGCCGACAATGCTCACCAGGCTGCCGATGTGGCAACAACGGCCGTCGACATGGCTCGAGAGACCAACGCGACGGTGCGAAAACTCGGTGAGAGTAGTACCGAGATCTCGAACGTCATCAAGGTGATTACAGCCATCGCTCAGCAGACCAACCTGTTGGCGCTCAATGCCACCATCGAGGCGGCGCGTGCCGGCGAAGCGGGCAAGGGTTTTGCCGTGGTGGCAAACGAGGTCAAGGAACTGGCCGAAGAGACCGCTACTGCCACCGAGGATATCGCCAAGAACATTGACCGCATCCAGAGCGACACCCAGAGCTCTGTCGCGGCCATTGCTCAGATCAGCGAGGTCATCGACAAGGTCAACGACATCCAGAAGAGCATCGCCGAGGCCGTCGAGAAGCAGAGCACCACGACGCTCGAGATCGGCCGAAACGTCACCGAGGCCGCACACCGCTCAGCGTCAATCACAGCCTTGCTGGGCAAGGTCACGGATGCTGCCGACAGCACCAGCCACGGTGCCGATTCCACCGAGAATACGTCGGCGGAGCTCACCCAGATGGCCAACGAGCTACAGCGGATCGTCAGCCAGTTCCAGTTCTGAGCGAGGACGATGTGTAGATGATCGAGGAGGAAGACGACGGGCTACAGGAAGTAATCGACGAGTTTGTCGCCGAGAGCTACGAGGGCCTCGACCAGGTTGAGAACGACCTGGTCGTTCTCGAGGCCGACCCGACCGCCGAGGCGGTGCTCGCGCGCGTGTTTCGCGCACTCCACACCATCAAGGGCACCTGCAGCTTCCTTGACTTCGGTTCGCTCGAGAGCCTCAGCCACTCGGCGGAGACGGTTCTCAGCAAGATGCGGGACGGCAGTCTTGTTGCTGATGCGGTGATCATCGACGCCCTGCTTGCTTCGAGCGATGCGATCCGAGCGATGCTGGGGAGTATCGAGAACGAGGGACATGATCGTCCGGCGGACTATGCTCCCCTGCGTCGTCGCCTCGATGCCCTCGCTGCCGGTGAGACGCCTGCCGATGAGGATGTCACGGCGAGCGCGGAGCCGCCGGCAGCGGAGGCTCCTGCCGAGCCGACGGTCGAAGTAACCGAGGAGGTGGCGGCGCCGACCGATACCGAAACCGCCGACGAGGCCGCCGCCGCCGACGGCGCTGATGATGGAGAACCTGCCACTGCTCCCGCCGAGGCGCCGGCCTCTGTCGAGCAAGAAGACGACGATGACGATGACGGCATGGGCGAGATCATCCAGGAGTTCGTGGCGGAGAGTTACGAGGGACTAGACCAGGTAGACCAGGACCTGGTCGTGCTCGAATCTGCGCCCGAGAATCGCGAGGTTCTGGATCGGATCTTCCGCGCCATTCATACGATCAAGGGCACGTGTAGCTTCCTGGACTTTCCGAAGCTGGAGTGGCTCAGTCATGCGGGCGAGAACCTGCTCAGCAGGCTGCGAGACAAGACGATGCCGGCCAACAAGGACGTCATCGAGTCGCTCCTGGCCCTTGCTGATGCCCAGCGGGAACTACTCGCCTCGATCGAGAGCAGCGGCCAGGAGGGCCCGGGCGACTACGGGAGTATTGCCGATCAACTCAACGACCTGGCTGAGTCGGAAGTGTCCGGCGGGGACGACGACAAGCCTGCGGAAGCGCCGCCGGTGGAGTCCTCGTCGCCAGCGCCACCGGTTGCGAGCCCGAAACCGGCTGAAGCTGTCGCCGGCGCGCCCCCGGGGGCGCCTGCTGCTGCGAGCCAGCCCCGCAAGCGGGCAGCTGCGCCGCGCAGCGCGAGTCCCGAACCACAGATCGCCGAGAGTTCCGTGCGGGTGGATGTCACCCTGTTGGATCAACTGATGAACCTGGTAGGTGAGTTGGTGCTGGCCCGCAACCGTGTCCTCGAATTTGGCCAGATTCACGACAACCGAAGCTACAACACGACGATCCAGCAGCTCAACCACATCACCTCGGAGTTGCAGGGTGGTGTCATGAAGACGCGCATGCAGCCGATTGGCGACGTCTGGAAAAAGTTCCCCCGCCTGGTTCGTGACCTGACCAGTGCGTTTGGCAAGAAGGCGCAGCTCGAAATGGTGGGAGTTGAGACGGAGCTGGACCGGAGCCTGCTGCAGGCGATCCGGGATCCGCTGACTCACGTCATCCGGAACGCGGTGGATCACGGCATCGAGATGCCCGACGTGCGGGTCGCCAATGGCAAGCCTGCAGAGGGCCGGGTGAGCTTGAAGGCCTACCACCAGGGCGGGCAGGTGATCATCGAGGTCGTCGACGATGGCGCCGGAATGAACGTGGCAAAGGTTCGTCAGCGAGCGATCGAGCGAGGTCTCGATGCCCCCGAGGTCCTTGCGGCGATGACTGACCGCGAAGTGTCGAACCTCATCTTCCTGCCCGGTTTCTCGACCGCAGACAAGGTCAGCGCGATCTCCGGGCGTGGGGTTGGCATGGATGTCGTCAAGACCAACATCGAGAAGGTCGGTGGTTCCATCGACTTCCAAAATCGTCCCGGTCATGGCACGACGATGCGGTTTCGCATCCCCCTGACTCTGGCCATCGTTCCGGCGCTGTTCGTCTGGGCGCAGGGCGAACTGTATGCCATTCCCCAGACCACCCTGCTGGAGCTGGTGCGGACGCGTGAGGATGGTGGTGCGGAGAGCATCGAGTTTATCCACGGCACCCCCGTGTATCGGTTGCGTGGCCGCCTGTTGCCGTTGATCTTCCTGAATCGTGAACTGGCGCTCGATGCGCGCGCTCCAGAGCAGATTGCTGCCGATGGGCCCTTCAACATTGTCGTACTGCGTACCGAGAACCAGGATGTCGGACTGGTGGTCGATGACATCCAGAACACAGGAGAGATCGTCGTCAAGGCGCTGGGGCCTTCGATCGAAGAGCTGGGAGTTTATGCGGGAGCCACGATCACCGGCAGCGGCCAGGTTGCGTTGATCCTCGACGTTGCCCGGCTCAGTGAGCGTGCCGGTGTCATCTCGGACACTGCGGAGGTGCGCAGCGGCACCTCGACGTTGGAGCGGGTAGCTGCTGTCGAGGCGGTCGAAGAGATGCTGCTTGTGCGTGGTCGAGACCAGGGCCGAATGGCACTGCCTCTCGACAAGCTGGAGCGACTCGAAGAATTCCCACGCAGCGACGTTCAGCAGGCTGGGGAGCGGATGGTGGTGCAGTACCGCGATGGGATCCTGCCCCTGGTCGATGTCGCGGACCTGCTTCACGAACGGCGGGCTGCCCCGCGAGAAAGTGGTGGCCGTGCCCGTGGTGGTGATGACGGGATTCAGGCGGTCGTCTGCAGTTCCGGTGATCACGAGATCGGCCTGGTGACGGACCGCGTACTCGATATCGTCAAGGTGTCCACGGCCAAGATCGCGGGCTCTACTCGTGAGGGAGTCCTCGGCACGCTGGTAATCAACGACACGATCACTGAGTTGTTGGACGTTGATCTCCTGCTCGAGCGGGCGCGGGAGATGGGCCTGGATCTCACCGAGGCCAGCCTGCGGGCTTGAGGGATGGCGTGATGTCGGCGAGCTACTGCACCTTCACCCTGGGAGAGCACCTGTTCGGGGTGGACGTTTCCCACGTCCAGGAGGTCATCCGTCGGGCAGACGTAACCCGAGTGCCGCTGGCCCCGCCGCTGGTGGCTGGAGTGACCAGTCTGCGCGGCCAGATCGTCACCGTGGTTGAGGCACGCCGACTCCTGGCCTTGCCGGATCGAGCCCCGGAGATGATTCCAGCGCACCTGGTATTGAAGACTCCCAGGGGGATGGTGAGCATGCTGGTCGATGGTGTGGGGGATGTCCTCAGCCCACCCGAGAACTCGTTCGAGTCGTTGCCCGAACATGTCCTGCCGCAGATAGCCGATGTAATCAGCGGAGTCAGCAAGCTGGAGGACAGTCTTTTGCTCTTGATCGACTCACAGCGCATGTTTGCCTTGATCTAGGCATTCACAAGTTGCAGTCGATGTGGTTCGTCGGGGCTGAATCTCTGCGCGGTGTGGGGTAGACTGCGCCCTGACCGGCATAGAGCCCAGAAGGAACGTGACCTCGTAATGGCAAGAGCCCTGGTGATTGACGACTCGAAGGCGACGCGCTCGATTCTTGGGCGGATGCTGACCGAGATGGGCTTCGAGGTCCATCAGGCTGGTGACGGGGCGCAAGCCCTGAGTAAGCTCAAGGAAGTGGCACCTGTGAACGTCGCGCTCATCGACTGGGACATGCCGGTGATGAACGGCTTCGAATTTCTCAAGGCTGTTCGCTCCCAGCCAGGTTACAAGGATGTGCGCCTCATGATGGTGACGACAGAGTCTGCTGTGCACCAGATTGCTCGGGCCCTCGAAGCCGGTGCTGATGAGTACCTGATGAAGCCCTTTACTCCGGCTCTTCTGCGCCAGAAGCTCTCGCTTATGGGGCTGGTAAGTCCCACTGGGACTGCCCTGACGGAGTAGAGAGCCTGTGGGCGCCCGCACTCTTTCAGTGCGGCAGCGACGGCACACGCCTGATCGTCGTCGCAGGTTTCTGCCGAAGTGTTGTACTGCCCCGCCCCAGCGCGAACATCGGCTGCCAACCTCGACTGTGCGCCGGCAACTCCCGGGTGTCCTGCCCCATCCGCGGGGCTCATCTTCCGAAGCGCCATGAACAAGATCTCGTTCCTGGTCTTCCTGGCGGTCCTGGCAGTGCCCTGGTCGCCGCTGAACGCTTCGACGGTCGCTCCTGTCGAGTTGCGCGCGGAGATCGCGGTGGACATGTCGCTGCTCGGTCATGGGCAACTTACTCCCAGGCGCCGTGCAGAATTGGTCGAGCGGCTCAGTGATCCCGCCATCGCTCTCAGTGCAGAGGAGCTGTCCCACCTGTTTTACGTGGGTGGTTCCCACAACGCGCTCATCGACGGGTCGCACATCGCCGCCGCCCGCCAAGATCCCGAACTGATCCCCCTGATGTTCGAGGGGTTCATCAACTCGAAGATCACCCACTCGACCTTCGATCCGGACATTTTCGAGCGGCTCTTGCGGGGTCTCCAGGCGTTCCCTATCGAAGAGGTGAGAGCTCGCCTGGCGGGGGCCGATCTGACCTTTGTGGTCCAGGCAGCTTACGAGCGGCTCGACTTTGAGTGGGTCCAGCCTCTCGCCACCGGCCAGCAAGGCCTGGAACTGGCCGCGCTGGGCACGGTCCAACTGGAGGCTGCCAAGGCGGCGGCGCACCGCTGGTTGGAGGAATTGTTGGCGCAGGGCCCCAATGGCCTGGTGAGGCTGCAGACGGACAGTGGCGACATCACCTTTACGCTCTTCCGGCGCATTGAGGCGCAGCACCTCGCCGTGATGCTCGAGACGGGCAGTGCTGAGGAGGCGAGGCTGGCCCTGGAGATTGCTGTCCAGCGCCAGTTGGCCACGCCCGAGGTTCGAGCAGCGCTACAGACTCGGCTTGCCTCGGCGGTGGATGGCGAGCTCTCGGCGCTCGGTCAGAGGCTCCAGAGTCGTGGTCCCGCCGCCCAGCGCTTGTACCCGGTGGTGCCGCTGGATGTCGCGCCCGTGTCGTCTGACTGGGTGCTCGACATTCCTCGTAGGTCGGCTGTTCCGCTCTGGGTGCTGCTGACGGCGGCACTGTTCGGATGGATTCTGCTCTGCCTGTTCCCGGTGACGTTCTGGCCGGGCTCCCGGAAGGTGTTCTTCCCTTTGGCTGCGCTGGGGGTAGCTTGCTTGCTGGTGCTGGGATTGGAGGGGATGTTGGCGTTTGCCGGCTACCAGCCCCTGATGGATGTCCGCCCAGCTTTCAATCCGAACCGTGCGCCCGCTGTCTTGTTCACGAGTGAGCAGAAGGAGGGCGAGACATACATCGTCAACATGGAGGGCAACTCGCGTCAGTTGGCCTTCCCCGCGGTCAAGCCGGAAGGAGTACTACGCGTGGTGACGCTGGGGGAGTCCTCGGTACACGGCACGCACTACCTTGCCGAAGAGTCCTTCTCTGCAGCTCTCGAGAGACGCCTCGACATGATGCTGCCGGACCGGCGTGCTGAGGTCATCAATGCTGGCGTTGGTGGCGGCCTCAGTGACGAGTTCGTGCACTACGCCTCCCAGAGCTACATCCTGGATCCCGACCTCCTGGTGGTCTACTTCGGCAACAACGACCTCGCCGACTTGATGCGCCTGGCCGCCTTCCGTGCCTGGACCCCGGGCTCGGTGGCCCTGCGTTTCGTGCTCGACCGAATACGGCTTGTCCGACTTCTCTCGAAAGTGGTTCCGACGCGTGCCAAAGAGCGCATCGTGGCCGGTGGTTCGTGGCTTGACGACGAGGGCCTGTCGGATCGCGACATGCGCTTTCTGCGCCGCCTGTCGGAGCTCAACGTTCGGGTCAACATGGAGCGGATCGTGCGCAGTGCGGCGCGTGAGGGGATTCCCACGCTGGTCGCTCTGCAGGCCCAGAACGACGATATGTGCGGCAGCACCCAGGAGTCTGACGATAGTTTTCACTCCGGGTGCTTCCAGGAGGCGCTGCGCCGAGTGGTCCGACGTGTTGGTGCCGACACGGGCGTGACCGTGGTCGATGTCCCGGAAGCAGTGCGCTTCCATGCGCGGGCTGGCGGTCCGGCGCAGGGCGACGGTGGAGAGATTGTTCGGCAGGGGGCGGGGAATGACTATTTCTACGACACCTGTCACCCCACTCGGCTCGGCCACCAACTCATCGGTGAAATTCTCGCACCCGCAGCGGCTCAACTACTGACTGAGCGTTAAGTTGCTATTGTGTGGCGCTGTGCCGATCGAAAGGTCCGTCGGTAACTAGCTCTGGGACATCCATGTACACCCACGTCGTCATGTTCAGCCTGCCCGATCCTGAGGATATCCCCGGTACCGTGCGGATACTGACCGCGATGGAAGGCCGGATTCCGCAGATCCGCTACCTGGAGGTGGGAGTGGATGACAGTCCTTCACCGCGCTCTGCAAATATCCTCCTGGTGACTCGCTTCGACTCTCCGGAAGCGCTCGAGGCCTACCGGCAGCATCCACACCATCGGCGCGTCATCGAGCACCTTCGAGAAGTAGAGGCGGGCACCCTGAAGGTGGACTACGCCGAGCCGGTGGTTGCCGTGGTACCGCTGTTGCCCGAGGAGTAGCTGGCCGTCCCATTCGGCCTCGCCCCTCGGCTTCAGGCCAGCACGGGCGCCAAGGCAACAATCCGGCGAACGGCTGCCCCCGGATATCGTTGCCGCAAGGAAGCCACGCTCGATTCCGCAACTTCGACGATGTCCCGTCCCGTGGTCACGGTCTCAATCTTCTCGCCCTGCCAGGCGAGGGTCAGGCAGAAAGCCCACAGCGCACTCTGTTCGGTGCGCAGGTTGGCTCGAGTTGTCATCGCCGCCACTTTGTCCAGCTTGATGCCATGGCGGTACCGGTAGGCACGGACGTTCGCTACGGTCACGCTGGCCCGCTCTGCCAACACCTGGTCTGGGACCTTGCCGAGGAGATCGCGGTGCGGTTCGAGTCGGGATCTTCGGGGCATGTCGTGCGCCGCTGAGTTAGAGACCCGCGGCCTAACCTTCGAAGTGGCGATCGACCAGCGCCAGTCCACGGTCGATGATGTCGAAGCCATCGGCCAACTGCTCTTCGGTGATGCACAGTGGCGGGTTGCACATGATGTGGCCCCAGCGAACGAAGGTGAACAGCCCCTGCTCGCGGAAGAACCGGCCCAACTCGGCCATGGCCGGGGAACTGCCATTGTAGGGCGCTGCCGGGTCTCCAGCGCTGTTCCGTTGTACATCGATCATGCCGAACAGGCCGATGCAGCGTGCCTCCTTGAGCGAGGGGTGTCCCTCTGCCAACCGGTCCATGTGCTCGCGCATAAGGGACTGCATCGACGCTGCCCGCGCCACCAGTTGCTCGTTCTCCAGGACGTCGAGGACGGCGAGAGCAGTGGAGCAGGCCAGAGCGTGGGAGTTGTAGGTCAAGCCCCCCCAGAACACGTTCTCCTGGAAGTGCTGGGCGATGGGATCGCGCAGCCCCACCGCGCCGAGGGGCATGTAGCCCGAGGTCAGCCCCTTCGCCATGGTGACGATGTCCGGGATGATGTCGCCGTGCTCGAAGGCGAACATCTTGCCCGTGCGCCCGAAGCCAGCCATGACTTCGTCGCAGATGAGCAGGATGTCGTTGCGTGTAAGCAGGTCCCGCAGGCCGCGAAGGTAGCCCTCGGGCGGCGGCAGGATGCCATTGGTGCCGGTCACCGGCTCGATGATCATCGCCGCGATGTTCTGCGCGCCTTCGTACTGGATGACCTCTTCGAGGTAGCGCAGGTTTTCTTCCGTACGTTCGGCATCGGTCTTGCCGAACGAGTAGTGGTAGGGCTGTGGATCCATGACGTGGATGATGCCCGGCGTACCGGGCTCATTCGCCCAGCGGCGGGGGTCTCCAGTCAGTTGCATGCACAGGTTGGTGGCGCCGTGGTAGCTGCGGTAGCGGGCCAGGATCTTCTGCCGTCCCGTGTAGAGCCGTGCGGCGCGGATGGCATTCTCGTTGGCCTCGGCACCGCCCAGGGTGAAGAAAAAGGTGTTGATGTCGCCGGGCGTGATGCGCGCCAGGCGTTCGCCGAGGAGCGCGCGCGGACGGGTCGCAGTGGCTGGGAAGACGTATAGCAACTGGTCGTCGAGGGCCTGCTTCATCGCGTCGAGGACGCGGGGATGGCTGTGGCCGATGTTGACGCACATCAATTGGCTGTTGAAGTCCAGGAAACGCTTGCCGTCGGGAGTCCAGAAGTAGACGCCCTCGGCACGTTCTACGGGCAAGGGTTGGACGGCATCGCCGCGCGCCCAGGTGTACAGGGTGTGTGCTTTGCACAGGTCGATCATCTGCTGCGTATCCATCGCCACCTCGCTGGTCGTTCGGGCGATGATACACTCCCCGCCACCATGGATCCTGACTCCACCCCTGCTGAGCAAGGCGAAGCCAGCGGCCCCAGCGCCCCCCGGTCCCGTCGTCGCCGTCGCCGCCGCAGTGGTCGTCGTCGCTCCCACTCCTCGCCAGCCGGGGTGCAGCGGAGTCTGCAGCCGCGCACCCTCGATCCAAGCCTGCCCGCCGATGAACCACTGACCAGCGAGGAGGTGGCCGAGATGAAGCGCCACCTGCGCTTTCTCTCGGAGCATCGCCGTGTCCTCAAGTTGCGTGTTAATGCTGCCGAGGACCTGTTGCTCAACGGTGCTCGCCAGCCCGAGCACCGCGGCATGTGCGTGCACCTGTTGTCGAAAGTCGACCACGCCTCGATCGTCAAGGTCCTGGCGCGGCTACCTGATGGCGCGGCCCGCAGTCGTTTCCTGGGCGGGGCGGTCCGATTCTCGACCGATCCGGGAGTGCTCCTTCTGTTCTTGGAATCACTCAGCGATGTAGCGGGTCGCAAGGCGGCTGCTGGCGGGTTCTCTCGGGCGGTGCAGCGGCTTGATTTTGCCGAGATCGGCGAATCACGGATGCGCCGAGTCCTGGAGTTGGTGGCAACGATCTTTACCGATTCGCACCAGCGAGCACAGGTGGTGTTCGGTCTCCTGCAGTCGCCGAGCTTCCGCGTCGCGCTCGCCTCTGCGATGGACGGGCTCTCGCCAGAGCTCTCCCAGTTGTTCGAGTCGCTTTCGGTGGCTCGGGAGATCGTGATTGAAGGCAAGGTGCCGAGTGGGTCGCCAGCGGCGGTGCGTGCCGGTGTCCTGCTGCTCATCTCTGCCCCTGAGGATAGCCTGCGGGCCTATCCTGAGGACATTCGAGTGCGTTTGCTGCATTGCGCCCTGGACCTGATGGGCGAGGTCGATGAGGCGGAACGGGCGGTGGCGGCCCTGCTGGAATCGCTACCTCATACCGGTGACGAGTACCGGGTGGTTGCCCTGCGTCGGGCCCGGGAATTGCTGCGCCTGCAGTTGGACGTGCGAGCTCGTTGGCAACTACGGCAGGTACGTGCTGCCCAGCCCAACTGTCGCGAGGCGTCCGACCTGCTCGCTGCGATCGACGGGGCACGGTTCGGTCGCATGGCCCTGGGCTGGCCCGGTGGCGGCAAGCAGCGCAAAGGCCGCGGCGGCGGTGCTGGAGATGCCGGTGGTGCATCTCTGCGTAGAGCGTTCTGGTTGGATCACCAGAGCCGGGTCTGGCTGAGAACTGGAGACAAGAAGGACAGCGGCCAGTTCGCCCGCGAGGCCGAGCTGTTGCGTCCGCTGGTACTCGGCGGACTGGCGACGCTACTGGTGCAGGACGTCGCCGAGGGAGGCAAGCCCTTCATCGTCACTTCAGCGAGTGGTGATCCCGACGAGCGCCCCCTGGACAAGTCGCCGCGAGAGTTCCGCACCTCCTTGTGGCTGGCGCGCCAGGGGCTGATGGCGCTGGCGGCTCTGCACAACAGTGGCCGGACGATTCCCGATGCCCATCGCAAGCGGTTCCTGGTGGGCGGTGGCAAGAGGCCGCTCCTGTCTCTTGCCGACTTTTCTGGCATCAAGGAGGTCGACTCGGAGCAGTTAGAGACGCGCCTCTCGGAGCTGAGCCACCGCTGGTGTCGCGACCTGTTGAGCGACCATCTCGACGCACTCTCCAGTTCGCTGCGTACCTTTGTGCAGCGGGGCGGCGTGAGTGCGCGTGAGTGGGCCCGTGCTCTTGCGGTGCAGCTCAGTCGGTGATCGTGATGCCGGCATCGGACAGTCGATCCCGGAACGCGCCCTTGTCGACGACCTTCTCATAGGCGGACTCGGGGGTCACCAGGTCCTCTTCCAGCAACTGCCATAGGGCGTCGTCCATTGCCTGCATACCGATGTTTTTGCCCATCTGGATGCTGGAGGTGATCTGAGTCGTCTTTCCGTCGCGGATCATGCTGGACAGGCCAGAAGTGCCGAACAGGATTTCGAGGGCGGCGACTCGGCCGCCCTCCTTGCGCTTAAGCAATTGTTGGGCGACTACGCCCTTGAGGCTCTCGGCAAGGGAGCCGCGTACACCTTCCTGCTCGTCTTCGGGGAAGACGTTGATGATGCGGTCCACGGCTTTCGCCGCATTGTTGGTGTGCAGGGTACCGAATACGGTGAAGCCGGACTCTGCGGCGTTGAGGGCGGTACGGATCGTCTCCAGGTCGCGCATCTCACCGACCAGTACCACGTCGGGGTCTTCGCGCACGGCAGCCTGCACGGCCGAAGCAAAGCTGGTGGCGTGGGTGTGTACTTCCCGCTGGCTCATGATCGATTTCTTGTTCGGGTGCACGAACTCGATGGGGTCTTCGATCGTGATGATGTGCAGCTCCTGCTCGGTGTTCATCTTGTTGATGATGGCCGAGAGCGTGGTCGACTTGCCCGAGCCGGTCGGCCCCGTGACCAGGATCAGCCCCCGCCGCATGTAGCAGAAGCGTTCGACCTGTTTGGGTAGGCCCAGTTGCGCGAAGGTCATCAGCCGGGTCGGGATGATCCGAAACACCGCGCCGTAGCCCCTTACCTGCATGAACATGTTGACGCGGAAGCGTGCAACCCCGGGGACCTGGTAGGAGAAGTCGGCGTCGCCAACTTCGCGGAAGCGCTTCCAGTCGGTGGGACTCATGAGCGGCTTCATGAACTCCACGAAATCCTGGTTGGTGAGCACCCGGAAACGTACGGCCTCGACCTCGCCGTGGAGCCGGAACATCGGTGCTCTGCCGACTGAGAGGTGTAGGTCGGATGCGCCCCGGTCATTCATCAGGCTCAGAAACCTGTCTACTTTGTTTGCCAGTGCCATTGTTGCGCTTTGCTCCTACCTACTCGGTCGCCGTCTGGCCGGCCAGGAACTCCGGGCTGACGCGGTGCTCGAACACTTCCTTGTCCTGGGCTCGCAGCCAGGCCTGCTCCGGTGTGATGCGCCGTGCGTCCAGAAGTCGCTCGAGGGCTACGTCCACAGTCTGGTGGCCCTTGGTCTTGCCCACCTGCATCTGGCCGTAGATCTGGTAGGTCTTGTTGTCCTTGATGAGGTTGCGCACATCGAGGGTGCCCATCATGACCTCGAACAGGGCGATGCGTGTTTCGCCGTCGGCAGCAGGCACCAGGCTTTGGCAGATCACCATCTTGACGGTCTCGGCCAGCATCATGCGGACCTGGGCCTGCTCCTTGATGGGGAAGTTGTCGATCACCCGGTCGATGGTCTTGGGGGCTGAGTTGGTGTTCATGGTGCCGATGACAAGGTGACCGGTCTCTGACGCTTCGATGGCCAGCTTTACCGTCTCGGGGTCGCGCATCTCACCGACGACGATGACGTCGGGGTCCTGTCGCAGAGCGCCGCGCAGGGCGGAAGCGAAGTCCTCGGTGTGGCGCCGTACCTCGCGCTGGTTGATCAAGCATTCCTTGGGCGAGTGCACGAACTCGATGGGGTCCTCGAGTAGCAGCACGTGGCATCGCCGCCGCTCGTTGAACAGGTTGACCAGGGCCGCCAGCGTGGTCGACTTGCCCGAGCCCGAGGGACCAGCCACCAGCACCAGGCCCTGGCGATAGTTGACCAGGTCTGCCAGGTAGCTGGGCAGGCCGATGTCGCTGAGGGTAGGTACGATCTGGGGGATGAGCCGAAACGCTGCGCTCAGCCCCTTGCGCTCCACGTAGGCATTTGCGCGATAGCGCCCGCGGCCACTGATCGAGTGGCAGAAATCTACCTGGGTGTCCCGCTTGAGGACCTCCTTCTGCAGGGGGTTCAACAGGCCCATGACCAGCTTGCGGGTGTCGGCCGGGGTCAGGTTGTCCTCTCGGATCGGCACCAGGGCACCGTTGATACGGGCCACGGGGGGGGCGTCGACGACGACGTGTAGGTCCGAGGCGTTCTTCTCGCGCACTTCCACCAGCATCCTCTCAAGCTCGCCCAACTCGGCAAGGTCCGCGGCATCCTCGTCGTGGATGTCGACGTTGCTTCCCTCATCCATTGGTGCCTTGCCGGTCAGCTGCTTGATGGCGTGCTCGGCCCGCTCGCGGATTGCCGGGCTGGGGTCCTCTTTGGCGCAGGCCTCGATGGCGGGCACCGTGCGGCTGTCCTGGAGCCGCACCAGGGTGCGGATGGCCTCGGCTCGTGTTTCCGGCTGCGGCGAGGACAGGCAACTGATTACGCCCTTGCAGGCCTTCTTGTCGCCGATCCGGGCCAGGGCTTCCAGGCAGACCATCGCCGAGGTGGGGTCGGCCAGGGCCTTGAGCAGAGGCGCTACAGCCCGGATGTCGCCGATCTTACCGAGGGTCTCGGCAGCGATCATGCGTAGCCACCAGTCCTGCTCGTCCAATAGCTTGACGATGTGAGGTACGCACTCTTTGGCCTGCAGCGTGGCGCCGAGCATCAGGGCCATAGAGCGAACATCCTCGTCGGGATCGTCCATCAGCTTGACCACCGATCCGGTGATCTTGTCGGAGTGAGTCCGCAGGGAGACGAGCGTGCGATCGCGCATCCAGCCCATGAGGTGCTTGCAGAACACGAGCAGCTTGCGAAGGATGCGCTCCTGGTCTGGTCGGCCGATCATGACCTCGATGACCCCCGAGCGGACCGCCTCACTGCCGTCTGTCAGCAGGGACAGGAGTTCGTCTTCGGTGGACTCGCTGGTACCCAGGTGGTCGATGGCCTGGCTGAGGACCCGCACCGCCTGCTGCTGCACAGTGGGCTCGGGAGACTTGAGTTGCATCAGGGCGACGCGAACCGCCTCCGCCGGGTTGGAGGCGGCCAGGATTTCCAGGACTTTGAGGCGAATGCGCTCGTCTTCATCCTCGGCGAGCTCCACGATCTTGCTGACCATGGCGGGCATTTGCAGCAGGTCCTCGGTGTCGCCGATCTTGACGATTGCGAGGTAGCGAATGCCCGGTCGACTGTGCTCCAGGAAGCCCATGAACTCGCGGCCAATCTGGGCCGCGGGCATCGACGAGATTGCCTCCATGGCGCGTTGTGCAGCTCCCTTGTCACCTTCGCGCACGATGCGCTCCAGGTGTGTGAGGGCCATCTGTGGAGTGGCCCGGATGGTGGCGTGGAAGATGACGCTCTGCGCGCGGGTAGTGCGCTTGGAGGCCAGTTCGTAGATCTGTTCAATGAGCCGCGCTTCGTGCCGTTCCTTCAGCAAGCGCTCGGCGTAGAAACGCACCGTGGTCTCGCTGCTGGTCAGCAGCGGCACGATCTCGTCGGCCTTGAGGTCTTTGAATTGGCTGAGGTCCCGAAGGGCCTCGTTCATCTCGTCGCGGTCTTCCCAATCCCGGTTGGTGACACGCTGTAGCGACTTGGCGCGGTTCGGTCGTCCTGTCGCGCTCTTGAACAGTGCCAACGAAACCCCCTTGCTGTCCGAGCCGCTGGAGAGCGTCCGGCAGTGGCCTGATGCAGATTTGCTAGTATTCCATGGATTGGAGACATGGGTAGTCGAGGACTCTGATTCGACCGGGTCCCTCAGAGCTTGCGGGCACGGTCTAGGGGAACGAGCGAATGAGTAGCGAGCAGGACCCAGCGTTCTGGCGGAACCTGTACAAGGCGCCGACTGAGTCCGAGGAGGACGGGGAGTCTACGGGCTTCTACGTCGTCATTGACCCCAGTGATCTGATCGCCGAGCGTGCCAGCGCCAATGCTGCTGTCACTGAGGATGCTGATGCAGCGGGGGCTGCGAGTGTCGACCCCGCAAAGTTGGCGGGCATGGTCGACAAGTTGCTCAAGAAGCGCCTCGCGGCAATGGCCGCGAAGGGCATGCTGTCGGCGCCTGCCGGCGCTTCGGCTCCTCCCCGCCGTCGTGCGCCGGGCGAGAAATCGCCGATGAGCAGCGCTCCGGCTTCGAGTTCCATGGCGGCCCTGTCGCCAGAGGACTTGGTGGCTGCCGGCACGCAGAGTCCGCCGTCCTCGTCTGCTGACAGCGACGAGGAGATGCCCTGGGAGTCGGACGCCGCTGCGACTGCCATCGACGAGGAACTGCCCCCCTGGCAGGAGACTCCAGAGGAAGTCCCAATGGGCACGGACACGCAGGCGTCAACCGTCACGATCGAGGATGCCGGCGACTTCGACATTGAGGTCGAAGAAGAGGACGACGACGAGCTGTTCGTGTCGGTCGAGGACGAGGACGAGTTCGACATCGACATCGAGGACGACGATGAGGACGACGACGAACTGACCGTCGAGATCGACGACGACGACGAAGCCGCGGCTGGCGGTTTCTCCGAGGCAAGTTGGGGCAAGGTACCCATGCTGCCGGGTGGCCAGTCCTCCCTGATCGGTGTCGAAGGCCTCTCGCCGGTGGCACCGATGGTGCTGGTGCTGGTCGACGGGGTCAGTACCCTCAAGGGGCTCAAGATGCTCGTGCCGCACGTCCCGGACGACGAGTTCACTGCCATCATCAAGGATGGCCTGGAGCGCGGCCTCGTCGTCTTCGAGTAGCTGGCGTCACTACTGCAGCAGTGCGCTACAGGAGCCGGGATTCGGGGCCGCCTCGATGACCCAACCGTTGGGGGTCCGCTGCAGGCTGCTGCCCGAGGACGCATCCCCCACGTCGACCACCGAGACATTGCTGTCCGCGTCGAGGAAGCCATCGTTGTTGGCTGAGCCGTAGACGACGCTGTCGATGGGGATGCTCGCGGAGTCCAGGGCGACTGCGGGCAGGTCGAACAAGGCGACGGCGTCAGCAGTGGAGCCGGAGTTCTGCAGGTCCGGGGAGAAGTCCTCGCCCTGGTCGAAGCTGGGTGAGCCGTTGTCGGCGCTGCTGTTGGGACCACCCACCACAAAACAGTCCCCCGGGCTCAGCGTGCCGAGCAGTTGCAGGGTGGTGTTGAGGTACGCGCCGCCGCCAGCGCCGAGGCTGTAGGTCGACAGGTCGATGGGGACGAAGCCACCGTTGTACAGCTCGACCCACTCGCTGCCATCGTCGCTGCCCGGCACATCGTAGAGCACCTCGCTGATTACGAGGCCGATGTCGGGTTGTGCTGTTACCTGCAGGTCGGCGTTCAGCGTGGTGCTGCCGAGTTCGGCGCTGAGGACCTCGTTGCCGACCACGTTGCCATCGACCGTGAAGCTAGCGCTCAACTCACCGGCCTGGATGAGTACCTCGCTCGGCGCACTGGCGAAGGCGCCGGGTGCGAGCGCGAGGCTGATCGTGGTGCCGGCGGGGGGGGCCGGTATGTCCAGCAGGACCTGGTAGGACTGGGAACCGCCTACGGCCACCGTCGAGGTCGCGGGCTGCAGGCTCGTGAGCAGCGGCAGACGGTTCGGATCGAGCACCTCGACCAGGGCGTTCATTGTCGTTCCGTCCAGCTCCGCCTGCAGGGTTATGGGGCCGTTGCTCACAGCCAACCCGGACAGGATGATCTGGTACTGGCTGACTCCTTCGGGGACGGTCAGCGTGGTGGGTACGTACAGGATGGAGGGGTCCGCACTGCTCAGGATGATGTCTGTTCCGGGCGCTGGGGATGGTCGGTCGAGGAGCACGTACAGCGGTGGTGTGGTGGTGGCCAGGAGGTCTCCGTCGTAGAGAAAGACCTGGCCAGGGTCGAGGGCCAGCAACTGGGGTGGCCCACTGCTCAGCAGTTGCACGTCGCTGCTGTCGCGCGGCTCGATCTTCGAGTCGTCGTTGGCGAAGCGCAGCAGGCCGGTGAGACTGACGGTGTCGCCGATGAGCGGCTTTGGATCGAACACGTGCAGGAAGTCGTTGACCCGCAAGCTCCCGTCGACCACGAACTCGCCGGTGGGGTCCACGTCGCCGGGACCTGCTGCGGGGTCGTGGGCGGTAACTTCGGCTGAAGCGACGCTCACCAGTAAGCCTTCGTAGGCATCGGCGAGGCTGCCGCCGGTGGTCAACTGCGCCGTGGTGCCGGCTTCGGGGGCGGGGTCGGCGAGTCCGGTCGTCTCGACGACGATGTCCCGAGCATCGGTGGCCTGCCACTGTCCATACCACTGGTTGATTGTGGCTGTGTAGGAGATCCGTGAGCCCACTTCCGGCGGGGTGAAGTCCTCGCCTGTGGGCGAATAGGTCCAGAGTCCCGAGTAGGACGCGCCCAGCAGCGAGTCGCGGTCACCGCCGGGAATCTGTGAGAAGAAGCCGTGCTCGTTGACCGCGGTGACCTGTAGTCCAGTCAGGGCGACGTCGAGGCCCGAGTCCAGCTGCCCCTGCTTGATCTCGTAGACGGTGGCAGGACAGCCCTCCCCCGGCTCGTTGGGGCGCAAGGGGCAAGGGTCGCAGGCGTCGCCCGTGCCGTCGTTGTCCTGGTCTTCTTGCAGGAAGTTCGGCTCCGTGGGGCAGTTGTCGAGCGCGTCGATGCTGCCGTCCGCATCGCGGTCGTCGGGGTCGAATTGCAGGCAGTTGCCGTCGCCATCCTCGCCCAGAGCGCAGGGGTCGCAGGGGTCGCCTACGCCATCTTCGTCGTGGTCGCGCTGAGCGCCCAGGTCCATGGGTCGGATGGGGTTGAACACGGTTGGGCAGTTGTCCTCGCTGCCGGTGATGCCGTCGCCGTCGACGTCGTCGATGTCGATGGTCTCGTACTCACCGAGGCGGAAGGGCACGCACGAAGGCTCGTCGTTGGGAACCTCGCAGAAAAACAAGTCATAGGCGTCGGAGTTGGCCTGCTCAAGGGTCGCGAAGCTCACCCCGATCTCGCGGTCGACGCAGGCCATTCGCTCGTTCCCACAGACTCCGCCGGGCAACTCTTCGCAGCCGCTGTCGCCGGCCGTGAGCGCCGCTACCAGCGGCGAATCGCCGTACAGTACCTCGCCGCCGCGCAGGACAAGGTGCACCTGCGCGGGGGTGGCATCGAGCAGGGCTCGGAACGGGCGGGTGGGCAGAGTTCGGCCGTCGAAGATTGCGATGTCGCCGACCAGGCCCGTCGCCAGGCTACCGGTGGCGTCCTCGATGGCGTTCGCGGCCGCCGCGCCCGAGGTGGCCATCTGCCAGAGTTGCCAGTCCCCAAACCAGCTGCCGAAGTGCTCGCGATTGAGGTAGTCCGCACAGGCCAGCTCGCGCAGCACGTTCATCGAGCCCGACGGAGTCCAGTCGGTGCCGAGCGCGATGTTGACGCCTTCGCTCGCCAGCAGGGTCACCGGTGCTGTGTTGCCATACAGGTCGACATTCGATCGCGGCGACCAGATGACACTGGCGCCTTCGTGCGCCAGCATCGCCGCGTCGGGGGCAGTCAGGGCGATGGCGTGGATGATTGCGGTGTTGAACTGCACCAGGTCGGTGCCGTCGCTGTCCTCGCTGCTCAGGCACAGCAATTCGTTGCGGGCGCTCAGGTCGATGCCCTCGGCGATGTGCGGGGCGTAGGCGTCGGCGTCCAGCACGCTCGGCTCGTCGATATTGGGATAGTCGCAGCCGGCTTGCCGGGTGGAGCCGCTACTGTCGCCCAGGGGGAAGGTCTCGTAGTGCACCTGGCCCTGTCCGAGCCCTTCCTGGTTGCGATCGAGGTTGCGCAGAAAGCCATCCGAGCTTCCCGAGCCCAGAATGGAAGTCGCGCCGCCCAGGACGAAGCGCAGTTCGCCCCAGGACTTCTGCTCCCAGGACGCGCCGCCCGATACGCTCAGCCTGGTGTGGCCGTTGTTGCCCTTGCGCCAGTCGTGGCGGTGCTCGTAGCGCTCGCTACCGTGCCCGACCGGGTGGTTCTGGATGAAGCTGATGTGGTCGTGGGAGTTGATCAGGCCCGGCGAGATGATGCCGCGAGGACAGGAGACGAGCGAGCCCTGGCCCTGGGCAAACTCGGCGCTGCAGTCGCAGCCTACACACGCGATCTGGCCGGTGCTGTCGACCAGTACCTCGCCGCCCATGAGCACCGAGTCGCTCGCCAGGATCACACCTCGCAAGAGGGTAGAGCCCTCGCCTGCGGTCACCGAACAGAGTGCTCCGTCCGCCGGTTCCGGCTCAGGGTCGCCACAGATGATGCCGGTGGGGCCGCCCTCTTGTCCCTCGTAGAAGTAGGACTCGCCGCCGCTGTCATCATCGTCGCCACTAGCGGTGCTGTCATCGTCATCAGCGGGGCCCGTGTCGTCATCGTCGCCGCTGCACGCCGGTAGCAGGAGAAGGAGCGCGGACAGGAGGATCGGGAAGAACTGGCGTCGCATGGTGGCTCGCGGTCGGGGGTGGGAGTTACTGCAGGCAGGCGGGCTTGTTGCGATACCGCACTTCGTAGGGCACGTACACCATGCAGCTACCGCTTACGTCGGGCCCTTCGCACACTTCCTGGCAGATCTCGTAGAAGTCCTGGTGACTCACGAGCCGGGTTTTGCCGGTGCGGGTACTGACCACGCGATTTCGGCCGCGACCCTCGGCGGCGGAGTGGGTGCTGGTGACGATGGTCTCGGGTGTGCCTTTCGCCCAGATCCCGGCCCCGGCTTCGCGGGCCGCGCGCTGGAGTTTCAGGTCGACGGGATCGGCGTCTTCGTCGTAGGCGTAGACATGGGCGTGGCCGAGGCGGAGGAGTTCCTGGCGGACGCCCGGGCAGTTCACCAGGACGCGGCGATACGAGTCCTTGGAGCCGTCGGTCGTGCACACCCACTCGGTGGCACCGGCGATGTTCTTGGTGCTGGACGCAATGGCGTAGAGTTCCTGGGTCGTCCAGTCTCCCCAGCGATGCACCGGTCCGTAGCTTTCCAGGCTGTTGTAGCCCACCAGTCGCACGCCGCTGCCCTTGAAGCGACCAGACAGGAACTTGAAGCTGTCGCCGTCGCTCCAACGTACGAGCATCACCTTCTTGTTGAGCAGGATGGTGGACTCACCCGGGCCGGGCGTGATGCCTGCTGAGGCGTTCGAGTCACCGGCGCCGTTGTGCGCACAGCCGGTCGGCAGCGCGGCGAAAAGGAGCAGCAGCATCGCGAGGAGGGGGCGCATGGAGTTCCACATCCTACCGGACCGGAGTGGCCGCGTGGCCTGTTATGCTCCATGAGCGATGAGAAGGTTGCTCGCTGTGTTGGCTGCGATCGTGGCGAAGCGGCCCCGCACCACCCTCGTCTTGGGCATTGCCCTACCCCTGCTGTTGGCCCTTCCTGCTGCCACTGTGCCAGTGAACTTCGGCTTCGGCTCCTTCATCAACGAGTCGCTGCCGCTGGTCGGGCGCTACATGAGCATGAACCGGCGGCTTGGCTTCTCAAGCCACCTCCAGGTGCTGCTTGAGGGCCCTGACTCGGACCTGAAGCCGGCCGCCAGGGCCATTGCGGCGGCACTGGAGCCACGCTCCGACCTGGTGCGGCGGGTGCAGTTCGAGGTGCCCGAAGACTGGCTCGAGGACAACGCGCCGTGGCTGGTCTCCGAGCAGGTGTTCGAGGACTGGTTGGGAGTCGCGACCGGGGCCGGCGATCCGAAGGCCGCGCAGCGGCTCGAGGCGCACTTCGAGCGTCTCGACAGGGAGCGCTCGCGGTTTGAGCGTCCGGGCCTTCTTCTGCTCACCGTGGTGTTGACTCGCGACCCGATGGATGAAGACCTCACAGCCGTCAGCCAGGGAGCCAGTTCCTACAGCCAGGTGTCCGATCTGGTCCGAGAGGCGCTCGCAGATCTGCCGGTGCAGGCCTCCTTCGCAGGGGTTCCGGCGGTGTCGGTGCAGGACCAGCAAACAACTTTCGAGGCCATCACGAGGCTCACTCCCATCAGCCTGGTCTTCGTGCTGACCCTGCTGATGTTCGTCGAGCGGCGTCCGTTGCGCCTGGCTGTGGTCGCGGTGCCGATGTTGCTGTCCGTGGCTGCGGCTCTGGGTGCAGTGGCCCTGGTGTTCGGTGCGATCACGTTTGGAGAGGCGTTCTTCGGCATGTTCATCTTCGGCCTGGGAGTGGATTACGCCCTGCACCTGGTGGTGCGACTGCGCGAAGAACGTGCTCGGGGCCTGTCTCTGGATGCCGCGGTTCGCGAGACGGTGGTGGGGGCGGGTCGGGGGGTTGTCGCTGGGGCCATCACCACCGTGGGAGCCTTCTTGGTTATCGCGATGTTTCCGGACCCGGTTGCCCGCCACCTGGGGGTCTCTTCGGCGGCCGGTCTGTTGGTGTGCATGTTGCTCATGATCACGGTGCTTCCGGCTGCCTGGCTGTTGTTGGACCGGGGCGACTCGGAGCGCAAGGCCACTGTCTTGCAGGTTCCCGGGCTGGAACGCCTGTGCGGTCTTTCGGTAAGGCACCCGCGTGCGGTGGTAGGGGCTGCGCTGATCCTTGTCGCGCTCAGCCTCGCCGGCACCTACCGGTTTCACACGGAGTCCGATCTCAGCAAGATCTTCAATCGGGACGTGCCGGCAGTGGCTACAGGCGAGCGGATCCAGGAGCTGTTCGACGCCAACATATCGCCGTGGATCGTGGTCAGCCCGAGCATCGAGGAGGCACGCGAGGTGCATCGGGCCTTCGCGGAAGATCCGTACTTCATGCGGGTCGAGGGCATCGCCTCGCTGTTTCCATCCGACCTGGCAACACGCGCAGAGCGCCTGGTCTCGGTGTCCTCTCAACTCGCTTCGACACGGCGGCAGCTTGAGGTGATGCGGACCATGATGCCGGCCGTCGCTCCGCCGCGGGTGATGAAGTCCCTTGCGGTGCTCGAGCAGGCCGCCGAAGCAGGCCCTCCCGGCCTGGATGAGCTGCCCGAGGAGATAGCCTCGATGGTGAGTCTGCCGGACGGCGATTTCTTGACCTTTGCCTACAGCCGGTTCACCGGTCTGGACGCCACCACTTTCCGCGAGCAGCGTATTCGCGCCGAGGCAATCCATCCCGGAGCGAGTGGCTTCGGCAACTTCGTCGAAGCGGCGGTCCATGCGCCCTGGGGCTCGCAGCTCTTGGCTGCCGTACTGGCGCTGGTTCTGCTGGTGCTGGCGGTGGATCAGCGCTCGCTTCGCTGGATGCTGTTGGCTCTACTGCCGGTGTGCTTTGGTTCGTCGGTCACCTTCGGCCTGATGTGCTGGCTGGATGTCGGCTTCACGGTGATGCTGGTGCTGGTGGTGCCGCTGTTGATCGGACTGGGAGTCGACGACGGCATCCATGTCGTGCACCGCATGCGTGAAGACGAGTCTCTGCCCGCGGATGTCGCCACCTGTTCGGTAGGCCGTGCCATCGTCATGACGACGCTGACGACCTGCGCGAGTTTCTCGGTGATGTTGTTCGCCAATCATCCCGGCATGGAGTCGATGGCGCTGTGCCTGGTGCTCGGCCTGCCGCTGTGCCTGCTCGCGTCGGTGACCCTGATCCCCGCGGGGGCGGTGTTGCTGGGCCTGCGCAAGTCCAGCTAGGGGCTCAGGGCGGTCTTACTCGCCGACCCAGCGGCTCAGCACACCGTGGAAGTGCGAGATGGCCGCTTCCTCTTCGTGCAGTTGCTGGGTGGTCATCCGGCCTGTGGAGATGCCTCGCTGGAAGCGCTCGATGATGTCGAAGTCCTCGCGCAGGATGTAGCGCGATGCCACCCAGGTGGCGTAGGCGCGCAGGCGCTCCAGGCCGCGGGCGCCGCGTCGCTTGTAGAAGCCGTAGTGCATCTCGCATTCCTGGGTGCCGGTGGGGAACACCTGCATAACTGTCAGGTGATACGGCAGGGCGTTCATCAGCAGGTTCGGGAAGACCAGGTACTTGTGCAGCGCGCTCAACTGCTTGTCGTTGTAGGGGCCGCCGCGGGTACAGCGCCGGTCGAGCCGTTCACGCCAGCCATACGCGGCGATGTCGAGGCGCTGGCGGGTGTGGTCGCCGAAGCTGGTCAGGTCGGGTCCTTCGTCGACGTGCACGCCGACCGAGCGGCCATGCACTACCGGCACGTGGTAGTAGTCGGTGACGTTCTCGAGCATGGTCTTCCAGTTCACCGGCAGGGTGAAGACCTTGCGTTCGATGGGCTCCATCTCTTCGAGGCGGTAGGGAGCCATCTCCTCGTCCAGCCCACCGAGGGTCTCCAGCAGGGGCGGCGCGTCGTCATCGAGGTTGATCCAGACAAAGCCGGCCCAGGTCTCGGTGCGGATCTTCAACAGGCTCATACGGCTTTGCGCCAGGCGCTCGAAGCCCTCGGCACGTGGTACGGCCTGCAGGGAACCATCCAGTCCGTAGCGCCAGCCGTGGTAGGGGCAGTTGATGGACTGCACACGCCCGCAGCCATCGAGCAGCTTGCTGCCTCGGTGGCGGCAGGTGTTGTGGAAGGCGCCGATCTCGCCCGCATGGTTGCGAACGACGAGCACGGACTCGTCGAAGTGCTCCAGCGTGTGGTAGGCGCCCGGCCGGCTGACGTCATCGATCCTGCAGGCCGCGATCCAGGAGCGCCGGAAGATGAGCTCCTTCTCCCGTTCGAAGAAGGCAGGGTCGATGTAGCGCGCGCTCTCGATGCTACGCACCTGCTCGGTGTTGCCGAATTGCAGGACCTTGGATGTTTCCTCGGCGCCCATGAACATGCCCTTTGCCCCTGGAGTGGGGTGTGTCGAGCTACAGCATAGCTGCCCAGGGGAGCAGGGGATATGAAGGACTGCTGTGGGCCTATGGCCTATGCTTTGTCGCTGGGGGGCTCAGGGAGGCCGGGCCCATGGAGTTCATTGTCGAGGCGTTTCAGCAGGGCGGTCCCTGGATGTACGTGATCCTGCTTGCTGATGTCATTCTGCTCGCCGCTTCCCTGGGTGCCCTGCTGGTCGCGGTCGTCGCCAGCGCGAAGCGCACGGGGGGACGTTTTGCACGCATCTTCAGCGTGTCTGTCGCCCTTGGATGTGCGATTCCCGCGGGGGTGGGAGCCCTGGCCATGGTGACGGGCAACGCACTGACCGAGCGAGCCTCCCAGGCCGCCCATCCCGACGCTGTCAGCGAGATGGTGGCACTGGGCCGGGAAGTTGCGATGATCCCCATGAAGTTCGGCGCCGGTAGCGCCCTGCTCCTGCTGCTCCCAGCCGCCGCCGCGTTCTTTCTGGCGCCACCCGACGAGGACCCAGTGGCCCCGGAGCTACAGGCAGCACCGCGATGATGCGCTACCATCCAGCGAAGCGCGATGAACGAGCCCGAAACCAACGTCGACACCCAACTCTCGGTGCTCGTGCCTCTGCACAACGAGCGAGACAATGTCGGGCCTCTACACACCGCGCTCAGCGCGGCCCTGGTTCCGCTCGGTCTGCGCTACGAGTTGCTGTTCGTCGACGATGGCAGCACTGATGGCACGGACGCCCTGCTCGGGCAACTGGATGACGAAGACCCCAACCTGCGTGTGATTCGTCACGATCGACGGCGAGGCAAAGCTGCGGCGCTCGAGTCGGCCTTTGCCTGCGTAAACGGTGCCTGGGTGCTGGTCATGGACGGTGATCAGCAGTACGACCCCGCCGATATCCCGGCCCTGCTGGGCGCACTGCAGGGCGGTGGTGATGTGGTCTCGGGCTGCCGCGATCAGCGTATCGACCCGTGGGGACGACGCATCGCTTCGAGGCTCTACAACGCCCTGGTCAACGGCCTGTCAGGGACCCGATTTCGCGATCACTTCTCGGGGATCAAGGGCTTTCGCGCCGAGGCCCTGCAGGAGATGTCCCTGGCCGGCGGATTGCTCCGCTTCCCGCTGGTGGTTGCCGCACACAGTGGCCTGGAAGTGCGCGAAGTTGCCGTCAGGCACCAGGGCCGAGCCTCAGGTAGTTCGAGCTACGACGTCCTGGCACTCTTCCTGTTGTCGTTCAGCGACCTCTCGGTCCTGGTGCCGTACCTGTTTCGCTCGAAATCGTCGCCTCCGCCCGCTTCATAAACTCGCTCAGCGCATACAGGTTCCACAGCAGCAGGCGGTGGTCGTCCTGGCGCCGCTGGTGCCGCTGCACCTTGTCCCTTACCAGGTCTTGACTCCAGCCCATGGGCAGCGCGTCCGCATCAGGGGTCACGGCTCCGTCGGCGAGCCAGCGCCCCAGGGGCGCGCTGAAGCCGACTTTTGGACGATGAATGATCTCCGCGGGGAGTAGCGGCTCGACCGCCTTCTTGAGGATGTACTTACCGGTCTTGCCGCGCAGCTTTAAACCGTGAGGAATCCGCCTCACGCAGTCCACGAGGTCTCGATCCAGGAAGGGAGAGCGCACCTCAAGACCGTGCATCATGCTCATCCGATCTACCTTGACGAGGATGTCGTCCTGCAGGAACAGACTGCCGAAAAACTGCAGGCTTCGATCGACTGGATGGTCGGCTTTGCAAGACTCCCAGAGTTCGATCGCCTCGGAATACAGTTCCTCCAGGTCGATCGGCTCAGCGAGGAGCTCCTCGAGCTCATCGGGAGACACCGGCGCCAGCCACAGTGGGTTCCACAGTGCTGGCCGATGGCCGATTCCTCGCAGTCCACGGTTGAGCTTGAAGCGCATGGGCATGTACCCGTGCGAGGGGCCGAGGCGACTGATCAGCGCCCGGATGCCATGGTGGATCGGCCGTGGTAGGGCGCGCTCGGCCAACTCGGCGTAGCGCAAGGCCCGAAAGGGGTCGTAGCCGGCAAACAATTCGTCGGCAGCATCGCCGCCCAGTGCGACGGTCACGCGCTCACGGGCGCTCTTGCACAGGACGTAGTACGACAGCATCGAACTGTCGCTGAGGGGTTCACCCAGCCGGTCGAATACTTCGGCGCTAATCGTCGACAGTCGGGAGGCTGTGAACATGGACACCTGGTGCTCCGTGCCCAGCAGATCGGCGACCGCCTGTGCAGACGTGGTCTCATCGAAGCCCTGCTCTTCGAAGCCCACCGAGAAGCTCAGCAGGGGGGAAGCTCCGCGATGAGCGGCCGCGATTGCTGCAACTGCCGACGAGTCGAGGCCACCGCTGAGGAAGATCCCGAGCGGCACATCAGAGACCATGCGGCGACTCACGGACTGCGTCAGCAAGTCGCGAACCTGCTCTGCCCAACGCTGTTCCGCCGCGTCGCCGCAGTCGCCCTCTGGTTCGACCTGGTAGGACCAGTAGCGCTTTGTGTGAGCAGTGGACTCACGAAGGTCGAAAGAGAGGTTGTGGCCACCTCGGACTTTCCGTACCTGCTGGTAGATCGTGTGTTCTCCGGGGAAATAGCCATGAGCGCAGTACTTGTGCAATCCGGTTCGTGACAGGCTGAGTTGGAGACCTCGGTGCCGAAGCAAGGTGGCCGGTTCCGAGGCGAAGGCAAAGATGCCCCCCTGCTGGCACACGTAGAGCGGCTTCTGCCCGAAGCGGTCACGACTGAGGAAGAGACGCTGCTGTGTTCGGTCGAGGATTGCGAAGGCCCACATGCCGCACAGACGGGAGACCAGCTCCTCACCCCATTGTCGCCAACCGTACAGCAGCACTTCAGTGTCCGAGTGACTGGTCCGGAAGCGATGCCCAAGCCCTTCCAACTCAATGCGTAGCTGGTCGGCGTTGTAGATCTCGCCGTTGCACACGACGATCAGTTGCCCGTCGTCGCTGTGCATCGGTTGAGTGCCACCCTTGATGTCCCGTACTGCGAGTCGACGACTGCCGAGGTACACGGCGCTTTGCTCGTCGACGTAGGTGCCGGAGGCGTCGGGGCCCCGGTGCTCGAGGGCGGCAACCATCGCCTGCAGGTCGCGTTGATCGCCATCCCCGACGAAGCCGACAATTCCGCACATGGTTCAGCCTGGCGAGCCTGCCCCGGGGAACAGCTCCTCCAGGGCGGCGGTGATGGTGAGTGACTGCTCGAGGTTGCTCGGGCGGCTGCCGCGCACGACTTCGCAGAATGCTTCGAGGGCGCGGCCGAGGTTGTCATCTTCAGAGGTGGCAAGAGTCATCTCTATCTGCCTCTGTACGACATCATCGCTGCTCGGTTCACGGGAATAGCGCAATGCCTCGAGTGTCGTTCCAGGGGCGAGGGGGCGGAAGGAAATCGAGCCGTCTTCGCCCAAAAGTAATGCGGAGCGTTCGCGGATCGGGTCGTCGAGGGACCCGTCGAGGAGCACTGTCACGCCGGAATCGGGGTCTTCCCCGAAGAGGAGCACGCTACTGGCTCGGGAGGCGCTGCCCGCTACTGTGCGCCGGGTCCAACGGAGGCCTTCCAGTTTCGTGAACATTGCCAGGATGGACAGCATATGGACCCCGAGCAGGGGGCCGATGTCTTCGCTCCGGAAGCGTCCCAATTGGTGAAACCGGATCTGCACATGACGCAGCTCACCGAACCATTGCTCTTCGACCAGCCGCTGGGCGCGCAGTAGGCCTGGCGAGTGGGTCCAGGTGTAGTCAGTCTCCAGCGTGAGCCCTCGTGACCTGGCTACAGAAGCCAGCTCTCCAGCTTCTTGATGGCTCAGGGCCAGGGGCTTCTCGACGAACACGTGTTTGCCGGCGAGCAAGGCTGCTTTGCACAGGCTGTAGTGGCTCGAGATTGGGGTGGCCAGGATCACCGCTTCGATCTCGGGGTCCTGCCAGAGCTCCGCTGCAGAGCCCGTAATCGTTACCCCCTCCAGGGCTACCTGGGCCTGGGGACTGAGCTGATGCGGCGAGCGCACGTGCAGCCGTCGGAGCTGGAAGGCGGGTCGAGCCCGCAGCGCGGCGTGGAGCTTTGCGCCCCAGTACCCGTAACCGACCAGGGCGACCGGCATCGCTGCGGCCAGGTCGGCAGGGGTGGATTGCTCCGGTCTAGCGGGGAGCGGCTCCGCCATGGACACGGTGGTAGTAGGTGTTGGTTTCGAGGGCAACCCGGTTGCAGCGAGCACCGTTCTCGAAGCAGGTCGTGCAGTCGAAGGCGGCGTCCTGGTTGCGCCTGATCATCTCCTCCAGCCCCTCGCGAGTTGTCGGTGCGGCGCCGAGCCGCCCCCAGGAGAATAGGGGCTGGGCGATGCTGGAACAGCGGTACACGTAGCCGTCTGCAGCGATGGTGATCTGGTAGTAGCCGTGTACGCACTGGTCGAAGTCCATGCGCCCGACATCCTGGTGCTCCGGCCCGAAGAAGAAGATGTAGGGCGATTCGTCGGGGCTGTTACTCAGGTAGGGCTCCAGCAATTGCAGCGCTTCCTCACTCATCGATCGTTCCCAGCGGTCCCGGTAGCGCTCGACCCGTGAAAAATCGTGTCCGTAGATCGCGTAGGGGACCGAGAAGCGCAGTGAAGCCAGTGGCAGCGACCGGGCGATCGAGACGATGTTCTCGATCTCGTCGTCGCCCATGTTCCATCGGTTCAGCAGGTAGCAGACCCGGATTGTCAGCGGGCTGGAGGTGGCCTCCTTGATCTCACACAACAGCCGCAGACCGGCGATGATCTCGTCGAACCAGTGCTCGCTGGTCAACTTGCTACGTCGATGGCTTTCAGGCAGGCCGGCATCGAGGCTGATGGTGATGTAGTCGCCCAGTTCAGCTGCTTCGCACAGCTGGGTGAGGAAGCTCGAGTCCTGCTCGAGCTGGCGCAGCAGGGAGCCGTTGGTCGTCAGCCCGAAGTTGCTGCCCTTCTTTCGGGTCAGCAGCAGACAGTCGAGCAGCAGCGGATCCATGGTCGGCTCCGTGTACTGCCCGCCGAAGATCACGTACTCGGTGGCGCCGTCCATCGCCTCGATCAAAGCGAGGACCTTGCGCGTGTCCAGTTCCAGACCCTGCTCGCCCATGGAGCCCTGGCAGTGGCCGCACCGGAAGTTGCAGGGCTCCTCGCCATTGGCAGCGAGGTGGAACTCGAGCTGTCTCGGATAAATAAGTTCGCCGTTGAAGACACGACTCAGGTCGCCATCCATACGGTCTTGGAGGATGCCGAGGTAGTCATAACCTGGTGGGCGGTAGGCATTGCCGTTGTTGCGCGGCTCTTCCCCACTGCGCTCGCGGGCTTTGCTTTCGTCCTCGTCTGTCGCCGCCGCCTTGCGCGTAGGCATGGCGACGATCTGTCCGGCCCAGGCCCGCTCTCTCGCGCGCTTGAGTTCGAGGTCGCCGTCGCCCAGTTCTACTGGCGTGGCATCGAGGGCCTCGGCTGATGCGGCAGCATGCGGCTCGAGGTGCAGTGGTGGGCGCTGTCCCATGGCTGGCAAGCAGTATAGCCGAGGCTTTGCCGGCTTCCCGGAGAACCGCTCCGAGGCTCGCAGAGACCCTGGCCCGCCCGGCCTCGGCTCAGGGCTGATATAAAAGGCCATGCAAGGCCTACGGTCGTTCCTGCCCTGCTTGTTCCTGGCTTTTGCAGTGGCGATGTCCTGGTCATCGCCAGCTGATGCCCAGGACCCCCTTGATCCATCGATCGCGATCCACTTGCGTGCGGAACGGCTCCTGAGCGGCCTGCAGTACCCATCAGCCGCCGCCTTCCTGCCGGATGGTCGGATGGTGTTGCTGCAGTTGGGGGGAGACGTGCTGTTGTGGGACGGCAAGGCGCAGCCCCGCCGGGTGGGACGCATCGAGGTCCAGATGGACGGCGAACGAGGACTGCTCGGCCTGGCAGTGGATCCCCGCTTCGACGCCAGCGGTCGCCTCTACCTGTACTACTCGGTCGGGGGTAAGCAGCGCGTCGGCTACGCGGTACTGGATTCGGCTAGCCAGCAGCTAGGTCCCGTGACCGACCTGGTCACCGGGCTCGCCGCCGACCGGGATCACAACGGTGGCGGTCTCGCATTCGGTCCCGACGGGCTGCTGTACTTTGGCACCGGCGACTCGGGTTGCTCGCGCAGTCGCCCTCCGGGTGACGGTGAGAACTACCTCGGCACCTGCTTGACGCGTTTGGAGGGCAAGATCGGTCGCATCGATCGGGACGGGGGCATTCCTGCGAGCAATCCCCTGGTCGGCTCGAAAGAGGTCACCGCCTGTCCTGACGGGAGCAGCTGCGAGGCGGTTCGGACTCTCCCCGATGTTGCGGTGAAGGCTGCCCCCCGCGCTGAGATCTACAACTGGGGTTTTCGCAATCCCTGGCGGTTTACCTTCGACGAGCCCACCGGCTACCTGTGGATTGGCGATGTCGGCGAGGTCACCTGGGAAGAGATCTCGATCTCGACAGGACCCGGCCAGCACCATGGCTGGCCCTGGCGGGAGGGAGTTCGCGGCGCATCTAATTTTACGTGCAGGCAGTGGACGCCGTCGTCGGGGGACTGCGTTGAGCCCACCTTTGCCTACAGCCACTTTGAGGAGCCCGCCGATGGTCAGGGTGCGGTGGTTGGCGGCGTGTTTACCCACCACTGCTCGTGGCCCGCGCCGTTTCGCGGCAGTTACTGGTTCGGAGACTTCACCAAGAACCGTATCTGGATGTTGGCGGTCAACGGGGATCGCACGGCGACTGTCGGCGAGCGGACCCTGATCGTCGATGGTGCTGGCGCTCCGGTGCACTTCCTCACGGGCGCCGACGGCACCCTGTACTACCTTGCCCACCTGCAGGGAGAGTTGTGGGCAATTCGTCCGAGACAGCCCGCCGACTGCGGCAAGACGGGCAGTACAGCTACACCCGCTGTCGCCCCGAAGCAGCAGAGTACTTCCCCCGGTTGCGGCTGCAGCGCATCTCCTGCGGCGGACCACCTTGATGGGCTGTGGTTGCTATTCGTCGCGTGGCTCGTCGGGCGTCGACGGCGGGAGTGTGCAGATGTCTGAGCACGAGGTTCGTCCGGTAATCCGCCGCAGCACGGGGATGGAGGTTCTCCCCACGCGCCGCTCGGGCATCGGCGAGCGACGCCTGCTCGGGCCGGAACTCAGTGCACAGCAGAACCTGGTCCTGATCGATGCCGACGAGGGCGCGCAGGTTGAGCTGCACGAGGTGCCGAACAGCGAATCCTTCTTCGTCCTCGAGGGAGAGTTGCTGGTCTCGGGCACTGGCTGGCAGGAAGTGCTCAGGGTCGGTGATCTCTGTTACTTCCAGCCCGGCATGGAGCACGCTGTTCGAGTCACTCGTGGGCCCGCCCGCTTTCTCGTCGTGTTCGCTCCGTCCCGCTCGGCGCCTGCCCGTGACTGAAGGGGAGCACTCCAGGTCCTCGACGTCGGCCCGGGTGGTGCCGTGGCTGCTCATTGCCCTGGTGCTTGCCTATTTCCTGGAGCGACTCGGGATCGCGCTGAGTAGCGGCCACCTGGTGTTCCACCTGGATGCCGGCGAGTACACGCCGTTGAAGGCGGTTGGGCCCTACCTCGACCGCTCCACGCTGTCGTTGTTGCTCGACCCGAAGGCGCGTATGGACTTCTTCCTTGCGTGCACAGCAGCACCACACGGGCCCAGCATCACTCCGACGCTGGTGTTCGCCGGTGCCCTTGTTCACTTCGTTGTGCATCACTTCGGCGCACCGTTGGGCACGCTGACGGTGCGGATGCTGTCGCTGGGGATCTCGACGGTCACGCTGCTGCTGTGGTTGGCGTTGCTGCTGCGCTGCGGCGTCGGGCGCGGCCGGGCGCGCCGTTTTGGGATGCTGTTTCTGCTGGCCCCCCCGATCTTCCTGAAGCTGAACCTTATCTACTGGGGAAGCCACGAGCTCGTCGTGCTGGTCTTTGCCCTGGGGCTGCTGGCCTTGTTGCCCTGGCTGCGCCAACCAGCCGGCCCGCGACTGGCCATTTTGCAGGCGCTGACCGTCGGACTCGTGGGGGCCGGATTGACGGTCTTCCACGGCATCCTGGTGGTGCCCTGTGCGTTCGCAGGGCTGTGGTTGGCGCTGCGTTCGGTGCTGGCCCTGGCTCGAGGCAGGGGTTGGCCCCTGGGCCTGGGTCTGGGTGGGCTACTGGCCGTCGTCGGTGTTGGGACCTTCCTGCTCGGTTGGTGGGCCCTCGTGCAGTTACCGACGCTGGCAGCTATCGGCCTCGAGCCGGCATTCCTCTCCAATAACGACTTCTCGACCATTGCTGGTGGCTCCCTCGCCGGTGGTTCCTCGCTGTTGGCGGGAATGTTGCCGGGCGATCGCTTCATCTCGTCGGTGTTGATCCAGGAAGCACCGTTGTGGGTCGGACTGGCCTGTGCAATTGCACTGTTGGTGGAGGCGAGATTGCGTCGTCGCCGTGGCCAGAAGGGAACTCCGGTCGATCACCCGCTGGTCGCCTTTCTCGCCTGCTACATGCTGTTCGCCTGGGTGGTCATCGGCGCGGTCCCCGAGGAGTTCAGCGAGACTCGCTACCTGGTGACGCTGTACCCGGTGACCTTCGCCCTGCTCGCAGCGTGGAGCCTGGGTCCAGGTCCGAAATTGCGACTTGCCCTACCGGTGCTGCTGGCTTTGATGCAGGTGCCCACACACCTGGGCTTGCTCGAACTTCGGCAGGTGGATTCGGGCTTGCGCTACGACGGCACCCGCCAGTTCTACGCTTTCCACGAAGAGCACGAGGAAGTGCCGCCCTGGCAGTACACCCGGTTGGGAGGGATGAGCCGGTCCTTTGCCATGGGTATGCGCATCATGACTCGCTACCAGTGGAACAATTCGTACTGGCAGTGGCACACACCCAGGGGTGCCCGGGATCTCGGACACGAAGAGATCCTCGCCAGGTACCTGAGCGAGGGTGTGGAGCTGGAGGAGTTGGACTCGGATGCCTTTTTCCGAGGTCTGGGCTACGCGTACCGGATCCTGTTGCCGCCACCCCACGACAGCTTTGTCGACGAGGTGCTGGCTCTGCACCCGGACGTGGCGGATGCGGTGCGTGCCGGCTACGCCATGAGCCCCGGCGAGCTGCGCTGGGTTGCGCCCGACTCGACCACTGAAGGAGATCCTGGCCCGGGACGAGACCGGGAAAGTGTGGCTGGTGTGCCCCCCGAACCCGAGGAGTCCAGCGATCCGCGCTGCCCACGAGACATGCTCTGGGTAGCCGGTGGTAGCTATACGCTGGGGGAGCCGCAGGCCAGAGACTACGAGAAGTGGTTTCCTGACTATGTGCTCCGGCGTACCGAGGTGCAGATGGAGTCTTTCTGCATGGCACGTCTGCCGTTCCCGGGCAGGAAAGGGGCACAGTGGCCGCGTGACGGTTTGGGGCTGGAGTTGATGCCTGAGTTGGAGCGGCAGCTCGCGACGGTGGGCCGGCGCTCATGCACTTTGCTGGAATTGACCCTGGCGGCAGCCGGTCCCGACAATTTTCGCTACCCCTACCATCCACAGCAGCGGACGCCTGGGACTTGCGAACCCAACGACGAGGACCCCGGACCTCAAGGAGCCTTTCCCGACTGTGTCAGCCCCCTGGGCTTCCACGGCTTCATGGTGCGCGCCTCCTGGGCGCACCTGGATGAGGCCAGTCGCGCCGTGTTGACCGCGCAGGGGGCTCATCACCAGACGGGATTCGCGGCTCGTTACCTCGTCGCCGGAGGCATGGAGCGCCAGGACACGGTCCAGGCACCCACCAACTTCGGTTTCCACATCCACCAGCCCGATGAGCCGCCGTTCCTGGACGATGGCATCCGACTGTGCGCCGACCCCGGTCCCCAGGACCGAGAATTGGAAGCTACCTACGAGTCGTGGTTGGCTGGCTTCTTCGAGCGGCGCTACTTCAAGGATCTGCTCGGCCTGACCTTGGGTCGCTGAGCTGATTCCTCAGCGGGAGATCGGCTTGCCCAGGTCGGAGGCAATGGTGCGGGCCGCCAGCCAGCCGGACTGCAGCGCGCCGATGATGCCGTGCCCGCTGCGAGTCGACGCACCACACAGGTAGAGCCCTTTGACCGGGCTGCGCTCGCCGGGTCGCTTGTCGAAGAACTGGCTGGGGATGGCGGCGAGGCCATAGCCAGTGCCATCGGCCCCTTTCGTGTAGCGAAAATGGGACATCGGCGAGGCGGACTCGCAGAACTCGATGGTCTCGGCGGTACCGGGGAACTGTCGTTCCAGGCGGGCGATCATGTCTTCCTCGAGCGCCTTCTTTCGTTCGATGTAGGCGGGCTTGCTGCTGTACTTACCAGAGGCGACCTCATCCTGGCTCAGACCCCAGCAGGAGGGACCGCCGTGCACCAGCGTCATCACCTCGATGGCGGTGACTCCTGGCGGTGCGTGCCAGGGAGTGTCCGGATCCTTCAGCGACGAGCTGGTGATGTAGCTTCCGTGTGCCCTCGGAAAGTCGGTTTCTCGTTCCATCTTGTAGTAGTGGTCGAGATCGTAGCCGTCGAGGCCCCAGTAATTGCAGGCCCGCATCCCCTTGGCCCGCATGTCGGCGGTGACAGCGACGCAGGTCATGAAGATGGAGCCGGCCATCACCCAGTTGTCCGCCTTCTTTACCCAGGACCTGGGTAGGTGTTCGGGGCCGACCAACTCCTGGAATGTCTGCTTGATGTCGGCGCCGGACAGCACGACCTTGGCCCGAACGTCCTGGGTGTCTCCCTTCGGCCCGATGGTGCGGACGCCGACGGCGCGGCCTCCTTCGATGAGGATCTTCTCGATTCCCCTGCGAAGTACGATGCTGCCGTCGTGCTCCTCGATGACTTCGGCGAGGCGGTCGGAGATCACCTGGCCGCCTCCTTTGGGATACGACGGGGTGGTGCCGAGGTGTGCGCAGAGGCCGGCGTGCAAGACCGCACTGGCTTCGCTGGGCGGCATGCCGTAGTCGCCGTGCTGACCCAGGAACACTGCCCGCAGCTTCGGGTTCTTCGTGCAGGTGTCCAGGAAGCGGCCGATGGTGGCATTCTGGTTGAGCGCCATCAGTCGCCCGTGCAGCAGGATGTGTACGAGCGTGCCAAAGCTGAGCCGGCCGTAGTTGGCGAACAGCCTGCGACCCACCTGCTCCACCTGTTCGACAAAGCAGAGGTAGCGATCGATGCCGCGCTTTTCTTCCGGGAACAGGTCGAGCAGCCGTTGTCGGTAGAGCTCACGGTCGGTGGGGATCTTGAACTCGAAGTCGGGAAAGATCAGGGTATCGAAGCCATCGGGATCCAGCGGTACGAAGTCGATGTCGATGCCGAGTGGATTCAGCAAGGTCGGGAACATGCCGCCGGGGCCGCAGTCACCTATGTAGTGCAGGCCGATGTCGAAGATGTAGCGGCGTGACCCCGAGCCACGCGAGAACTGGGTCGCGCAGCCGCCGGCGACGTAGTGAAAGTCGAAGCAGCCGACCTTGAGGCCCTGCTTTGCCAGGTAGGCGGCGGCCGTCAGGCTACCGGTTCCGGCGCCGACAATGGCGACATCCAACTGTTCCGGCACGGGCGTACGCACTCGCCGCTTGGTTTGGGCGGTTGGCAGGTGCTCGAGCAGTTCGGTAGTTGCGGGCACGGTCATGGTCGGGTGGTGGCTGAGGGGGGAGCAGCCACGAGCCAGCAGATAGATGGACTGGAGGGCAATGTCCAGCGGAAGCGGGCGGAAAAAAAGAAGTTCAGTGGTCGGGCTCGGTAATGACTGCGACGTATCCCGCTGGTTGAGGACCTAACTCTGAGACCGTACCTGAAGGCCAATGGACGCGGATCCAGTCGGCTTCTACAGCATCGCCCAGTCCGAAGCTCATGCGGCTCGTGCCTCCGGAGCCAAAGGGTTCGGAGGCTCCGGGCCAGGGCACCTGGCTGGGCTGGCCGATTCCCAACTCGACCCGAGCGCCTCGCCCGTCGCGGTTCGACCGGGTGCCGCGAAGTTGCACCTGGAGGACGTTGCCTGCGTCCTGTGCGCGGGTGAAGACCAGCTGCGGGGCCGACTGCACGTTGCCGTGGACGAGGTCTCGGTAGCCATCGCCGTCGAGGTCTTCGGCCAGCAGCGATCGAGCCACCTGTTCGCCCGCTGTATTCGAGCTCATGTCGACCGAGCGGAACAGTCCGTTCTGGTCGAGTTCGTTGCTGAAGAAGCGGGGCGGTCGACCGTAGGTCTGAACGTCGAAGAACCCGTGCGGAAAGACGCTGGACTGGACGAAGTAGAGGTCCTGGTCGCCATCGGCATCGGGATCGAAGAAGGTGCCGGCCCAGCTCACGACATCGGGGTCGTAGACTTCCAGGCCGAGGGCGGTGCCTGACTCGACGAAGAAGCCCGGCTCCTGCCAGCGCAAGATGGTCTCGAAGTTGCCTGTCAGCAGGAAGTCCGGGTTGAGGTCGCCGTCCACGTCGGCCAGGGACAGGCCCATGCCATTCATGGGGAAGCCGAAGCTGAGTGCGCTGGAGACGTCTTCGAACTGGAAGCGTCCGTCTGCATCCAGTCCCAGGTTGCGCCAGGCGCGGTGGGGTACGTAGATCACACCTCGGTCGTTGCTCTGAAAGAGGTCGAGGAGGCCGTCGCCGTCGAAGTCCAGAAATGCTGTCGCCATGCCGAGGGCGTCTCTGGTCAACGGCGGCAGTTGTTCCGAGAGGTCGGAAAAGGTGCCGTCCCCCCGGTTCAGCCACAGCCGGTCGGGCTGTGCCTGGGGTGGGATGCCGACCTCTCCGCCGGCAGCGGCGTCGGCCCAGTTGCTCAGGTACAGGTCCAGCCAGCCGTCGCGGTCGAGGTCGATCCAACTGGCGTGTAGAGAGCGGTGCTCGTCGAGCAGCCCGGCCTCCTCGGTGCCGTCTGTGAAGCTACACGAGCCGTCGTTGACGAGCAGCTGGTTGGCCGCGTGCTGGCGCAGCACCAGCAGGTCGGGGTCCCCGTCGTTGTCGAAGTCGGCCTGGGACGCTGCCGTCGAGACACCCTCCTCGTCGTCGTTGGAGAACTCCGTGGCGAGGCTGAAGTGGCCGCGTCCGTCGTTGAGGTAGAGGAGGTCGGCCCCCTCGGAGACCGTGAAGAAGAGGTCTACGTCGCCGTCGAGATCGCAGTCCAGGGCGGCCATGCCGCCGCCGAAGTCATCGAGCCAGCGGTCGTCGTCGGAGTAGCGCAGACTGTGCTGGTGGTCGATGCCACTCTCGGCGGCGTCGGCATACACCAGCAGGGCGCTGCCCGGGCGGTCCAGGGGCGGCGCGAGGGGCTGAAGTGTGAGCAACTCTTCGGGATGTTGATCGCCGGAATCCGGCCCGACAGACAGGCTGTCTCCTTCGCCGGGGGTAGTCCCAGCAACGCAGCCGGCCAGGCATAGCCAACCCGCAAGAGCCCCAATCCACTGTGTCAGCACACCTGCTCTGGACATCGCGTCTTCAGGGTACCCCAGGGTGATCCCCACGACTTGTCTCTTCGCTGCACGTGCCTGAGGGATTCTGTGGGTGTAGTCTCTACGCCGCTTGCCGGCTTCTCTGCCGAGAGCCCGACGGAGACCTCGATGACCCAGAACTTCGGCTTTGTCATCGACAATCGAAGTTGCATCGGTTGCCATGCATGCTCGACGGCGTGCAAGAGCGAGAACGAGGTGCCGCTGGGGGTCTACCGAACCTGGGTCAAGACCACCGAGGTGGGCGCCTATCCCGACAGCAAGCGGCACTTCCAGGTCACCCGCTGCAACCACTGCGCGAACCCTCCATGTGTACGCATCTGCCCCACCGAGGCGATGCAACAGAGAGACGACGGCATCGTCGAGTTCGATCATCGCAATTGCATCGGCTGCAAGGCCTGCATGCAGGCGTGCCCTTATGACGCCATCTACATCGACCCCGAGAGCCACACGGCGGCCAAGTGCCACTACTGCAGCCACCGCACCGAAATCGGCCTCGAGCCGGCCTGCGTGGTGGTGTGCCCCGAGCACGCCATCATTGCTGGCGATATGAATGACCCACAGTCTGAGATCAGTCGGATCCTGGCCAGCGAGGAGGTCTCTGTCCGCAAGCCCGAGCAGGGCACGGAGCCGAAGCTCTTCTACATCGAGGGTCACGAGGTGAACCTGCGACCGACCCTTACCGACCGGACGCCCACCACTTTTGCCGCGGCCGACGTCATGCCACTGCACGATGAGTCGGGCCCGATCCAGATCGGCGGCCGCACCGCCGGGCACATGGTGCAGGTCGGCTACAACGCGCAGCACAAGGTGCCCTGGCACTGGCCGGTCGCGGCCTACCTGGTCACTAAGGGAGCCGCTGCGGGCATTGTCCTGGTGCTGGCCCTGTTGTGGGGCGTGATGGGATTGCAGCCCGGCCCTGAGGTCGCGCTCTGGTCGGCGAGTGCTTCCCTGCTGCTCACTGTCATTACCAGCGCCCTGTTGGTCTTCGACCTGGAGCGCCCCGAGCGCTTCCTGTACATCCTGACTCGGCCGCAGTGGCGGTCCTGGCTGACTCGTGGAGCGGTCCTGCTGATTGCCTTTTCGACGATCGTGGGCCTGTGGGCGGCGCTGGAGGTCGGCGCCGCGCTGGGGCTGGTCCCGCCCGAGACGGCAGAGGCAGCTCGTATGCCGATCCTCTGGTCGGCCGTTCCCTTCGCGGTAGGCACAGCGGTCTACACGGCCTTCCTGTTTGGCCAGGCCGAGGGCCGGGACCTGTGGCAGAGCTCTCTACTTGCCCCGCACCTGCTGGTCCAGGCGCTGCTCGCCGGGGCGGCACTGCTTGCCATCCTGGCTGGCTTCGGTACGGGTCTCGAGGAAACCGCGGGTTCTGCGCTGCAGGTCCTGGGTGTGGCGCTGCTCGTCGACCTGCTGCTACTGGCGGCCGAGTACGCGCGGTCCCACAAAACCGACGAGGCCCGCCTCGCTGCCCATGCCATCACCGGGGGCCGCTACCGCGGGATGTTCTGGGGGCTGGTCGTGTTGCTCGGTCACCTGGTTCCCGCTGCAGTCTGCTTCGGCTTGCCTGGCAGCTACGGAATCGCGGCTGGGGCCCTCGCGCTGGTGGGTCTGGCAGGCTACGAGTGGATCTACGTACGCGCGCCACAGGAGGTACCCAACTCGTGAGCGATTCCAGCAAGCCGACTGGGGTCGAGATGCCCAGCTTCGCACGGGCGGATGCCGAGCCGGTTCGCCTGACCACTGTGCAGCACCCTGACGGCCGCATGTCACAGTACCCCCCTCCCGAGCACTGGGACGACTGGGTGGAGTGGGACAGCAAGGCCTGGCCCGAGCGGGTGGCACGGCGCTACACGCTGGTTCCCACGATCTGCTTCAACTGCGAATCCGCTTGCGGCCTGCTCGCCTACGTGGACAAGGAAACCTTCGCAGTGCGCAAGTTCGAGGGCAATCCAGCGCACCCGGGTAGCCGGGGGCGGAATTGTGCGAAGGGGCCTGCTACCCACAACCAGGTCTACGATCCAGAGCGCATCCTGCACCCTCTCAAGAGGGTTGGCGAGCGAGGTGAGGGCCGCTGGAAGCGCATCTCCTGGCAGCAGGCCATCGACGAGATCGCCGAGCGCATGCGCGAAAGCCGCGCTCGGCGCCGCGACGGCATCTGCTACCACGTGGGCCGCCCCGGTGAGGACCACTATGCCAACCGTGTCGTCCAGTCCTGGGGGGTCGACGGCCACAACAGCCACACCAACATCTGCTCGGCGGCGGCGCGTGCCGGCTACAGCTTCTGGAGTGGTGCTGACCGGCCCAGCCCGGACTACGCCAACGCGAAGGTAATTCTGCTCATCTCTGCACACCTGGAGTCGGGTCACTATTTCAATCCCCACGCCCAGCGCATCATCGAGGCCCAGCGTGCGGGCGGGAAGATCATCACCTTTGATCCACGCCTGTCGAACACCGCCTCCAAGAGCGACGTCTGGCTGCCAAGCTGGCCGGGTAGTGAGTCGACCATTCTGCTGGCCATGGCCAACCACCTGTTGCAGACCGACGCCTATGACAGGGACTTCGTGCGACGCTGGGTCAACTGGCAGGAGACCCTCGCCGCTGCTCCCGGCTTCGTCACGGACGAGATGGTTCGCGCCATCGTCGACGAGGCCCTGTCGGCCCCAGGAGGGCCGACCTTCGAACACTTTGATCGCTTCCTCAAGGCGCTCTACCGGGAGTTCACCTTCGAACGCGCTGCCCGCGAGTCCCAGGTGGATGAAGGCCGGATCCGAGAGGCGGCGGAGATCCTGGCTTCGGCCGGCAACCGGGTTGCTGCCCACACCTGGCGCGCCGCGACCATGGGCAATCGCGGCGGCTGGCAGGTGGCACGCTGTCTGTTCTTCATCAACGTACTCACCGGCAGTGTCGGCACCGAGGGGGGGACTTCACTCAATTCCTGGAACAAGTTTGTCCCCAAGCCGGCGAAACAGCCGCCGCCGTTGGAGACCTGGAACGAACTGCACATGCCGGTGGAGTGGCCCTTTGCGTTCTACGAGATGAGCTTCTGCCTGCCGCACTTCCTGGCCGAGGGCCGCGGCGATATCGACGTCTACTTCACGCGCGTCTACAACCCGATGTGGATCAATCCCGACGGTTTCATGTGGCTCGATGCGCTGCGTGACCCCGACAAGATCAAGTGCCACGTCGCCTTGACGCCGACCTGGAACGAGAGCGCCTGGTTCGCGGACTACGTCCTGCCCATGGGGCATGCGGGCGAGCGCCACGACCTCATGAGCCAGGAGACGCACACCGGTCAGTGGGTCGGCTTCCGCCAGCCGGTGCGGCGGGTCGCCATGGAGCGTGCCGGCAAGACGATCCACCGTACCTGGGAGGCCAACCCCGGCGAGGTATGGGAGGAGGCCGAGTTCTGGATTGATCTCAGCGTTGCCGTTGACCCCGATGGCTCACTCGGGATCAAGCAGTGGTTCGAGAGTCCTTATCGTTCGGGCGAGACCATCACGGTCGAGGAGCACTTCCGGTGGATCTTCGAGAACAGCGTGCCCGGGCTTCCCGAGGCGGCGGAGAAGGAGGGCCTCACGCCCCTGGCCTATATGCGCAAGTACGGTGCCTTCGAGATCGTGAGCGGGAACTACAGGCCCTACGAAGAGAAGACCACGGGCGCCCACGTCGAGGTGGATGGAGCTCCGCGCACCGGGTTCGAGACCCCGTCGCGCAAGTTGGAGTTCTTCAGCCCCACTCTGAGTGACTGGGGTTGGCCAGAGCAGGAGCACGTGATCCCCTGGACCCTGCCCAGCCATGTTCGGCCCGAAGTGATCGACCGTGAGCGTGGCGAGATGCTGCTCTTGCCCAACTTTCGGCTGCCGACACTGATCCACACGCGCAGTGCCAACGCCAAGTGGCTGTACGAACTGTCGCACAAGAACCCCGTCTGGATGCACCCGGAGGACGCAACCCGACTTGGGCTGACTACCGGTGACCTGGTGAAGGTGCAGACCGAGATTGGCTCCTTTGTCGACAGCATCTGGGTGACTGAGGGGATCAAGCCCGGCGTCATTGCCATGAGCCACCACCTGGGGCGCTGGCGACTGCAGGAGGGCCCGGGAATTGGCGCCGGTATGTCCAACCTGGTTCAGCTCGGCGAGGCGGGCGAGTCCGAGCGCTCCCTGCACGTGGTCAGGGGTGGTTCGGCCTGGGAATCCAGCGATCCCGATACGAGCCGCGTGTGGTGGAAGGACGTGGGTGTGCACCAGAATCTCACCCACGCAGTGCACCCGGATCCGATCTCCGGTGCTCATTGCTGGCACCAGAAGGCGCTGTCTGTGACCCCGGCTGGCCCCGGGGACAAGGCTGGCGACGTGCAGGTCGACACCGCCCGCTCGATGGCCGTGTACCGCGAGTGGCTGGCCCTGACCCGCCCCGCAACCGAGCACAGTCCCGACGGTACGCGAAGGCCGCGCTGGCTGAAGCGACCGCTCAAGCCCAGCGAGGCTGCGTATCGGCTGCCGGGACGAAGCGCCAAGGATGGGAAATGACCCTTCGTGAGTTCGGCGCGAATCGGTCCGATACCTACGAGTTATTCGCGGCCCTCATCGATGGCCCGGCAGACCGCTCTTTGCTCGTTCGCGCGCAGGGGCATGCATTGCTCCAGGGCATGCTCTCGGGGATTGACCCGGACTGCGAGGAGAGCCTGGACTTGCTGGCCGCACAGCATTACTCGCTGTTTGATCGCGGCGTGTTTCCCTGGGCCGGGGTCTACCTGCACGACGATGCCCGCGCCGGTGGCGTCGTCGGTGAGGCGGTGGTCGCCACTCTGACCGCGATGGGGCTCGAGCCGGGGCCCGACGTCGAGACGGCCGACCACCTGCCGGTGTTGCTGAGGGGACTGGCGGCGTTGTGTCGACGTGAGTCGGCTGCCCTGACAAGGGGCGACTCCGGTTCGGCGTCCAGTAGTCGAGGCAGCCAACGTGAACTGCTCGACCGCTACCTGCTGTCCTGGCTGACGGTCTTTGCGTCGAGCGTGACGAGTGTCGGCGACCCTCCCTACGTTGGGGTCGTCGCAGAGCTCCTGGCACTGTGCACGCAGCACCGACTCTCCCTGGACGAGATGCCGGTTGCTGCTGTGGGAGCACCGTTCGTGCTGCCCGAACTGCCCCTGGACCTCGCCGCCGACCAGACCAGTGTCACCAGGATCGCCCGCTGGTTGTGTACTCCGGCGGCCTCCGGCTGGTTCTTGAGCCTGGCGACGATCCAGGAGCTGGCACGCAGCGTCGCTGTGCCGCATGGTTTCGGCAGTCGTCACCAGGTCCTCGCCGACACGTTGCGCGCCGCGTCGCGTTTTGATGTGTTGGCCCCGTTGGTTGCGGGGCTCCAGGAGCAACTGGATTTGCGCATGCTCGCACTCGAGTCGGCGCCCTATGGTCAGCCTGAGCTCGCCCATCTCGTCGCACCGTGGTCGCAGCGGCTGGCCGCCACTCGGAGTCTGCTCGATGAACTCCTCGAGCGCGCCGAGAAATCGAACGGAAGACCTCCTTCCGGCCCTCGGGGGGGGACGGCCCTGTTGCTCGTCCTCTTTACCCTGCTGGTTGGCTGTCGGCCCTGGATCGAGCCTGGTGAGGAACTCGTCTACGAGCGCCGAGCAGACCGCACCCACCAGGACGCCTCGGGCGACTTTATCTGCCGGCAGCCCTGCGACCTGTTCCAACTGGCCTGGGCAGGCGACAGCATGCTCGGAGACCACGGCAAGTCGATGTTGGGCAGGCAGGGCCTCGACTATCCCCTGCGCAAGGTGAAGGTTCTGCTCGAGGACGCCTACGCCATCGGCAACGCCGAGGCCGCGATCACTACCCATCGCAAGAAGTTCGACAAGCGGCAGATCTGGCACTACGGAACGAAGCCGGCGGTTGCGGGGGTCTTTGCTGAGGCCGGCTTCGATGCCATGGGCCTTGCCAACAACCATGCTCTCGATCGCGGCCCCATCGGGCTCAAGGACACGCTCAGGCACCTGCACGAGGCGGGCGTCAAGACGGTGGGTGCCGGCATGGACCGCGACCAGGCCGAAGCGCCGCTGCTTATCGAAACGCCCTACGGAACGGTCGGCGTGGTGGCGATGTTTCGTACCAGCGCTGTCGGGCAGGAATCAGGCCCAGGGCGGCCAGGCACGGTGTGGCTCAACCAGCCGACGCTGCGCCGTACCTACCAGCGAGCTCGCGCCGAGGGGGCTCGCTGGGTTGTGGCCTTTGTGCACTGGGGCCAAAACTACCGGGGTGTGCGCAAGAAGCAGCGCCGACTGGCGCGCAAGCTGGTGGCCGCCGGCTACGACATGGTGGTCGGCCATGGTTCACACACCCCCCAGGAAGTAGATGTCGTTGCCGGTGTGCCTGTGATCTACTCCCTGGGCAACTTCACGTTCACGTCCTACGGTCGTTTCCACAAGCTAGGGGTGCCCGAACTCGGCTACGGACTGGTGGCGCGCACATTCCTCGGCGCGCGTGGCTTCGAAGGCGTGGAGTTCCGCTGCATCAAGACCGACAACAGCATCGTCAAGTACCAGCCCACCCTGTGCACGCAGCAGGAAGCGGACCTGGTCTTTCCGACCCTGGGCAATCACACCACCGTGCGAGGGGTCACGGCGGTGCTGTCGCTGTAGCGGCTTTACTTCGTTTCGCGAATCATGGCGCCGAGGCCGTCAACTCGGACCACCGTGATGGCCGATGTGACGCTCGCCGGGTCGAACTCGCGACCCTGCTCCTCGGCCTCGTGGGCGAGGTGAGCTCGGGTTTCTTCCAGGGATAGGGACATCTTCTTCACCAGGCCCTCGGCGACGGCGTACTTACCTTCTGCCGAGGCAGGGAAGACGATGACGTCATCCTGGACCTTGATGCGGATCTTGGAGCCCGGTTGGTCGCCTGAAAGGTTCATCCAGCAGCCCTTCTTCAGGCAGACCTCGACCACTTCGCCTTCGACCCGCACGCGCTGTCCGTCCAGCTCGTCGGCCCGTGCGAACAACTCGGAGACCGCGATGGGGCGGGCAATGGTCACACCGTTGCCATACTTTTCGCCCTCCATGGCCAGCGGAGTCGGTGCTGTGGGGACAGCCCCTTCGGCTTCGGCCGGGGCTTCGGCAGGCGCATCCTCGGCCGGGGCTTCGGCAGGGGTGTTTTGCTTGTCGCCGCAGGCGGTGAGCCACAGGGCGCTACTCAGGGAAAGCAGGGTGAGCAGGACTTTGTACTTCATGATTCCTCCGGGCTGCCCGTGACCTGGGCGACGAGGACGCTACGAGACCGGGTCGGCCTCGTCAAGCCGGATGCGCGCGCGAGAGTTCAGAGCCCCCGCGACCACTCTGCTCGAAGCGGGATCTCACCCGAGAGTGCCCGGTCCAGAACCTGGACGATGCGTTCCCGGTCTTCGGGCAGTCGTCCGGCTAGCGGCAGGTAGTTGCTGGCATGGTTGGTACGGAACAGCGCCGCGCTCGGTCGGCTGTCGGCAACCATGGTCCGCAACTCGGAGAGCAGGGTCGTGATCTCGGGCAACTCGAAGCGCCCGCTGTCCTGTAGCTTTGCCAACGGGGTCCCCGGCACCACGGTGAGCGTGAGCGCTGACAGGTAGGCCGGGTTCATGCCGGTGATCAGTCGCGCGGATTGCGCTGCGTGTTCGTCGCTGCGAGTCACTCCGCCTGCGCCCAGCAGCATGATGACCGACAGCTCCATTCCCGCGGCGTGGGCCTTGCGGGCGGCTTCGACGTGGTCCTGGTGGTTACTGCCCTTGGCGATTCGCTTCAGGGTAGGGTCGTCGCCGGACTCGGGTCCGACATACAGCAGAGATAGTCCCATTTCCCGCAGGCTCTGCAGCTCATCGGCGGTCTTCTCGAGGATGTTCGTAGCCATCGCGTAGCAGGACACCTGCCGCAGGGCAGGGAAGACCTTCGGGGCCCTGGTAAGGATGGCTTCCCAGTGCCGCATGTCCATCACCAGTGCATCCCCGTCGGCGATGAAGACCTTCTCGACCCGGTCGCCGTACAGGCTACCGGCCTGGTCCAGGTGGTCGAGGCTCTCGTCGAGGGGCCGCACCCGGAACACCCGCTTGTCCCGGTACATGTCGCAGTAGGTGCAGGCGTTCCAGGAACACCCGATCGTTGCTTGCAGTATGTAGCTGTGTGCCTCGCTCGGCGGCCTGTAGAGCTTGCCGGTGTATTCCATGACGCCAGACCGGGGGGGCCTCCTCAGTCCTCCGCGTCGGGAAGGAACGAGTCGCCAGGTGGGTCGGTTTCGATCGGCACCTTCACGTCGGTTTCGGTGTCTTCGGCGAGGGTGGCGATGTTGGCTCCACTCTGACTCAGATCATGCCGTAGCACCGACTTGAGACTCCGCATCGAGACATCCTGGCGGAGTTTCTCGAGCAGCCCCATCTTCTTCAACTCGGAGTCCGTGGGATCGATCTTGGGGAAGCTGCCGGTGTCCGTGCGAAGCTTCAGGTCGGCGAGGCTGGGGAGTGTGATCTCCTTGGACAGCACGGCCTTTACGTTCTCCCAGGAACCGGCGTTCTCGCTCGGTAGCAGGTTCTGCGGGAACAGTTCGTGGCTTGCCAGGGGTCGAAGGGTCTTGATCAACTCGCTGCGGCGAGTTCGGGGGAGCAGGTTCAGCAGGTTCTGCAGGGAGCGGAAGATCTTCGCCTGGGTGCTGCTGGCGCGTGGCCCGGGGTGGCTTTCGAGCACCGCCTGGAGCAGCAACAGCAGTTGGTGGTTGGAACGCTCGAAGTCCGGCGAGTCGATGTCGGTGTCGAGCACGTCCTGCTGCAGGATTCCCCATAGAGCCAGGCACAGGATCTCACCCTGGAGGGCACCGACTGATGGCAGGGCCGCCAGTAGCACGGCGGCCGGAGAGGTCGGGTCCTTCTCGCGAATCCTCCGGATCACCGCAGTCATGCGCACGGTGTGCACCGAAACGGGCCCAGAGGGTTCCTCGCTGACAGCAGGCCGGACGATGGGCTCGGCCGTCGAGAACTGGTACTCGGAACCGGGCACGCCGGCAGCACGCATCTGTTGAATGGCTCCACGCAGCCCATCCCGGACCGCTTCCATCGATTCGGGACGGTTGCGGACCTGCTTCTTGAGCATCTGGTGCACGAGTTTCGTGAGGGGCGTGTCCTTGAGATCGGGGCGGAGGTCGCCGAGGCGTTCGGGTTTCTTGGTGACCTGGGCCGTCAGGATCTCGAAGTCGGAACCTTCGACAAAGGGCGGCCGGCCGGCGAGCATTGCGTAGAACACGCAGCCCATGGCGTAGATGTCTGCGGCTGCGTCGACGTTGCCCTTGTCCATCAACTGTTCCGGCGCCATGTAGCGCGGTGTGCCGACCGCGGAGCCGGCCGCGGTCAGCTCACGGTCCTCAGAGTCGCGGACCTTGGCAATGCCGAAGTCGAGGATCTTGACGAAGTCGCGCCGCTTGGGATCAGAGAGGATGACGATGTTGTCGGGCTTGAGGTCGCGGTGCACGATCTGGAGCCGATGGGCGGCCGCCATCGCATCGGCCATCTGTTCGCCGATGCGGACCATCCGGCCCGGCGGCAGAGGACCGTTTTGCCGAATGACGTGCGTCAGTGGCAGGCCATCGAGAAACTCCATGGCGATGTAGAGACCCAACTCCTCTTCGAAGCCGAAGTCTGTGACGAAGACGATGTTCTCGTGCTTGAGATTGCTGCAGGCGATGGCTTCGAGGCGAAAGCGTTCGACAGCGGCCTCGTCGGAGGAAAATTGTGGATGCAGGATCTTCAGTGCGTAGGGGGTGCGCAGGGTGCAGTGCAACGCCTTGTAGACGACGCCCATGCCGCCGACGCCGATGCGGTCTGTGAGCTCCAGGTTGCCGACGACGACTCCCTTCAGTGCGGCACTGCCGGCCACTTTGGCGGCAAAGCCGGCGTCCTCCGACTCGGAGTCGGGTGCGTCGGGCATGGTCTCGGAAACAGTCTCGGTCATGGGCGGAGAATCACACTCTACCGGGCCTGGGTTCTGATCTCTACCGTCGACGGCGCGGTCTGAGTCAGGCATCTGTTCTGCCCTCGACCCGAAGTCACCGCGGTGACTGTTATGCTCTGCGCTGCTTCGCGGCCAGGGATGGAGAAACGGACCCATGCGTTGGGGCAGCGCCGATACCTTTGTTAGCACCGATCCGTGGGGTTTCCGCATGGGACGGCCCATCGCCAACGAGGGGTTCCTGCGCGCGCTGCTCGCCTACGGAAGTTACCAGCAGTACGACATCTACTGCGCCGATGTGAACCACCTGGGTGCGTTCTCGTCCTGGTTGGAAGAGAGCGTGACAGACGCTCACCAGCGAGAGCGCGTTGCGCCGTTGTTGCATGTCTCTCTGGCTCAGAACCTGGCCGATACCAGCTACGACGTGTTCCACTTTGGTGATTTCACATCGTTGCTGCCGCACATGGCAGAGGTGCGCAACCGGCTGGCGGTTCGCCCATTCCCGATCACCGGCATTACCCACTCCCTGGACGGGATGCTCATGTCGACTCGCTACCAGCAGTTGGTGCAGGCGGACCTGGCTCCTTATGACGCGGTGGTCTGTACGAGTGCCTGTGCCGAGGAGACGGTACGCAAGGGACTGGAGTGGGCTCGCAGCAGCCTCGGTCATGCGGACGACGCCAGCCCTGTGCGCCTGGAGCGCGTCCCCCTGGCCATCGAGGACTCGCTATTCGACGGCGCCGACCGGGCCGAGGCGCGCCGCCTGTTCGAGCTTCCCGATGACGTTACCGTAGCTTTGTGCGTCGGCCGGGTCGCGTTGCGGCAGAAGACGGACTGGGCGCCGATTCTTTCGCGCCTGGCGCGGATGCGTGCTGCCGGTGGCCTGGACAAGCTGGTAGTGGTGATCGCCGGGGGGGGCGAGGAGGCCGACTTTGCGCTCCTCGAGCAACTGATCCAGTTGTGCGGATTGGGGAGCTGGGTGGTCGCCCTGCCGAACTTCGATCCGCAGGTGAAGCCACTGTTGTACGCCGCGGCCGATTTCTATTTTTCACTGGTCGACAATTTCCAGGAGACCTTCGGCCTGACGATTCTCGAGGCGATGGCCTCGGGTCTTCCGGTGGTCTGCTCGGAGTTCAACGGCTACCGCGAGTTGGTCGAGCATGGTCGGACCGGGCTGCTGGTTCCCACGACCTGGGTCGAGCAGGTGCCCCCCCAGGTACAGGGCATCGAAGGGGTACTGCAGGACTCGCTGGTGCGCCTGTACCTGGCACAAATGCTGGCGGTTGACCTGGACGCCATGGAGGCGGCCTTCCGATTCATGGTCACCGAGGTGGAGCCTCGCGGCAAGATGTCCGTCGCTGCGCGGGAGCAGGCCTCACGTTTCACCTGGAAGCGCGTCATCGCTGACTACGAGGACCTGTGGGCGCGGCTGCGGGGAATCGCCGAGAGTAGCGAGTGGCAGCCTTCGGCCGGCCCGATGCGGCTCAAGCAGGACCCCTCGCATGCGTACTCGCACTACGCGTCGCGAATTCTGCGCGCAGACTCCAGGTTGCAGATCACCGAACTCGGAGAGCTGACTCTGCGGCAGCCTGGTGCATTGGTTCGCTACGATGATACGGGGATCTTGCTGTTCGACGAGTTGGAGAAGTTGCTCCTGGGTGAGTTGGCCCAGGGAGTACGCAGCCTGTCTTCGTTGCACACTGCTGCAGTCACAGGTCTCGATGCCGATCGCGGGCTGGTGGACTTCCACGTCATGTGGCTCCTCAAGCACGGGGCCCTCCGAATCACAGACTAGACGCCCGCTGCTGCGTGTGTATCGTGCTGCCGGTTCGGCTTGTTTACTCGGAGGTGTGAATGTCCTCAAAGGGCTCACTGAGCGCTCAGATCCGTAGTACCTGGGACAAGCTGTCGCCCCTGCCCATGGGCAAGTGGCTGTTCAGCCAGGGCCTGGGTCGCATGGCGCCCTACAGTGGCTCGGTGGGCGCTCTGGTTGACGAACTCCAGCCTGGCTACGCGCGGGTACAACTGCGGGACCGCAAGAAGGTTCGCAATCACCTCAACTCGGTGCATGCCATCGCGCTGATGAATCTCGGCGAGATCTCCACCGGCCTGGCGCTGATGTCCGCAATGCCTGACGATGCGCGAGGAATTCTTGCCGGTCTGTGCATGGACTATCACAAGAAGGCCAGGGGGCTGCTGACAGCGGAGTGTCGTTGTGAAGCGCCGTCCAGTAGCGAGCGCAAGGAGTACGAGGTCATAGGTGAGATCAAGGACGAGTCGGGTGAAGTGGTCGCCACGGCACGAGCACGTTGGCTTATTGGACCACGAAGCTGAGATTCGAAAGGAGTTCTGCTGTGAGTGATACGCAAGGGATGACGGTTGGTGACGGCAAAGTGGTGCTGTTTCAGTACACGCTAAAGAACGACGAGGGCATGGTTCTCGACTCGTCCGAGGGAGGCGATCCCCTGGTGTACCTTCATGGAGCCGGCAATATCGTTGTCGGCCTCGAGGAGGGGCTGGCAGGTTCCACGCTCGGTGACAAGCTGTCTGTGACGGTACCGCCCGAGAAAGGCTACGGAGTCAGTTCCGGGCCGGGGCCCCAGCCGGTCGAGCGGGGAGCCTTCCCCGAGGACGCTGCGCTGGCGGTTGGTATGCAGTTTTTTGCCGAGACAGCCGACGGCTCCCCCCTGGCGCTGTGGATTGTCGACATGGATGAGGACAAAGTGATGGTGGATGCAAACCATCCGCTTGCCGATGCGACCCTGCACTTCGACATTGAGGTCGTGGCGATTCGCGAGGCAACCGAGGACGAGCTGGCGCACGGCCACCCCCACGGACCCGACGGAACGGCCGGTCATGATCACTGAGCACGCTCAGCGAACACCATGAGCGACTTCGACCCCAAGCAACTAAGCGAGACGGAATGGCGCGATCGGCTTGATCCCGAGCAGTATCGGGTCCTGCGCGAAAAGGGGACCGAACGTGCATTTACCGGCCGCTATTGGGATGTTGCAAAGCCCGGCACCTATCACTGTGCGGGCTGCAACGCCGTGCTGTTTCGTTCGGAGAGCAAGTTCGACTCGCACTGTGGCTGGCCGTCCTTTACCGAGCCAGCAGATGGCGATTCGATCGTAGAACACGAAGACACCAGCTACGGGATGCGCCGGACCGAGACGGTCTGCGCCGCCTGTGGTGGTCACCTGGGACACGTTTTCCCCGACGGTCCCAGCCCGGGCGGTCTGCGCTACTGCATCAACAGCGCGTCGCTCCAACTGAGCGAAAACGAGGACTGAGCGAGACTGGACGCTGAGCGGTCAGCTTGTTCCGCGCAAGGTAGAACCAACAAAGCCCGCTCGCAGACACGAGCGGGTGATTGTTGTGTGGATTCTGACGCGCCTGCTCAGCGGGAGCTTGTCCCGCTGAAGCCAGCGGGACTTACCAGCGGTCTCGACCGCCGCCGCCGCCGCCGCGGTGTCCACCGCCGCCGCCACGTGGGCCGCCTCGTCCGCCGCCGCCGCCACCACCACGCTCGGTGGCTTGGTCGACGCGGATCGCTCGTCCATCCAGCTCGGTTCCATGCAATTCGCCCTGAGCCTTGGCCGCATTATCGGCATCAGCAAAGGTTACGAATCCAAAACCTCGGGAACGCCCAGTCTCACGGTCGGTGATGACTTTGGCGTCGGTTACCTCTCCGAAGGCCTCGAAGTGGGTCTTAAGGGAGGTGTCATCAGTGGCCCAGGCTAGGCCACCTACGAATAGCTTATTACTCATATCTGTCTTCTGACTCTCAAGATGTGCATTCCTTCCACCGGAACCGAACCTGAATCCGTTGGTTGGATTGCGAAACGCCGCGAGTGTAATGACAAAATCCGTCTGGGTCCACGTTAGTCTTCGAAATCTTCCAGAACGTCCAACAAAAGACCCGTGAATAGAGCCCTTAAGAGACCCGTTGGACTGGCACTGTCCTTGCTCTCAAGAAGGCGCAATAGTCTCTGAACCCTGCGACTTCTTGACTGGAGCCACCGATGCTTTTGCGAATCGCCAGCTTTCTCGTGTTTCTTTTCGGGCTGCAACTTTCGGTACTCGGTTGTGACCCTCAACTCGCCGATGACGACGACAGTTCCCTGTCCGACGACGACGACAGCGCCGCAGATGACGATGACGACGACAGCACCCCCGGCGATGACGACTACAGTTCACTGTAAGACC
>CAZBDA010000013.1:0-67980 GCA_964490445.1 uncultured Rickettsiales bacterium
TCGGCGTGGGCTACGTCGTGGCCGGCCTCGGTCTCACGCTCATCTTCGTGCGTGAGACCTCCGTTCATGCGGCACATGAGCAACACTCCACCGCGCAAGCGCCCGATCCCGGCTGGACCGCCCGGGCGGTGTTCGTGGAGACGAGCATGAAGGACCGAAACCTCTCTGCCTTCTCCCAGGCCGGGCTGGTCAACAACCTCAACGATGGGATGGCGTGGGGCCTCTTTCCCCTCCTGTTCATGGCCTCGGGCTTGTCGCTGTCCGAGGTGGGCGTGCTGGCGGCGATCTACCCCGCCGTCTGGGGTCTCGGCCAGCTACTCACGGGCGCGTGGTCCGACTACGTGGGACGAAAGCGACTCATCGTGGGGGGCATGTGGCTCCAGGCGCTGGGGATCGCCACGGTGGGCGCTGTCGGCAGCTTCTGGGGCTACGCCCTCGGCATGGCGGTGCTAGGGGCCGGCACTGCGATGGTCTATCCAACCTTGCTCGCGGGCATCTCGGATGTGGCGGAGCCAGCCTGGCGGGCGACGGCGGTGGGCGTCTACCGCTGGTGGCGAGACCTCGGCTATGTGGTGGGCGCCATAGTCGCCGGTGTGGTCGCGGACGCCCTGGGCTTCGGGGCTGCGGTCCACCTTGTGGCCGGCATGACATTCCTATCGGGAGCGTGGGTGGCCTGGCGAGCAGAAGAGACACTTACACGCTATGCGCAGCCCGCGCCTCTGTCGAATGAGGCCAGCATGAAGCGGCCCCATTGCAGGTGACTGGGATGCACCTGGCGGGAGCTACACATTGAACCGGATGTTCAGGATGTCCCCGTCCTGGACGATGTAGCCCTTGCCCTCGACCCGGTATACGCCGGCGGCCTTGGCGGCGGCTTCGCTGCCGTGCTCAAGCCAGTGCTCCCAGGCCAGTACCTCAGCACGGATGAAGCCTTGCTCGAGGTCGCTGTGGATCTTGCCGGCCGCAGTGGGAGCGCTGCTGCCGCTGCGGAGCGTCCACGCACGACACTCGTCGGGCCCCGAGGTGAGGAAGCTGATGAGCTCCAGTAGTTCATAGGCTTTCTTGATAAACGCGAAGCGGGCCGGCTCGTCCAGCTCCAGCATCTCCAGGAACTCCCCCTGCTCTTCTGCATCGAGAGCAGCCAGTTCCATCTCCATCTGACCGCAGATCCCCAGAGCTACCTGTGCTTCGCCAGCAGCCTCTGGCTGCTTCCACTGCGCCCAGGTCGGGTCAGCCCACTGTTCCTCGCCGAGGTTGTACAAGGTAATGAGAGGGCTCAGCGACACCAGCGCGTAGCCCGACATCGACTTGAGTTCATCAGGCGTGAAGTCCAGCTCACGCAGGGGCGTCTCGGCTTCGAGAGCCTCGAAGCAACGCTCCAGGGCTGCCCGCTCGGTGGTCTGCGCGCGCTCTCTACGCAGGCGATCGAGGCGCTTCTCGACCACCTCGTAGTCGGCGAGAATCAACTCTGCGGCAAAGTCAGCCGTGTCACGAGCCGGGTCGGCAGCTCGGGCATGACTGCCATCCTCGAAGGCGCGTACCACGTGGACCAGGGCATCGGCGTTGCGCATGGCAGCAATGGTCTTCGCCGACAGTGCCTTCACCTCGGCGCCGGGTGTCCCGCCGATGTCGACGAAGGTCACTTCTGCGTAGGTGACTTTTTTCGGCTGGTAGTGCTCAGCGAGATTCTGCACTCGCGGGTCGGGGACCTTGATGTTGCCGTAGGTAACGTCGCGCCCCGGCGAGACACCGGGGGCGAGGGCCTGGAAGACAGTGGTCTTGCCGCTACGAGGGAATCCGGTAATGCCTACCTGCATGAGTGCTCCGCGAAAGGGAGCGAAAAGTAGCGCCCAGGCCGCCACCATGCAAGGTCGCCGTCCGGACGCCCGATTCAGCAGGTTGTTGCGGAGATGTGGAAAGCCGGTGACGAAACGGGTTTCTTCTTGCCCGACCCACCCCGAACGTGGTCTTTGCGAATTAAGGAATGTGCACCTCGCCCACCATTGCCCTGCCTGTCTCCCTGGCCACCGCCCTCGCCTGCACGGTGCTGTGTGTGAGCATGCCCGCCGGCGCCGTGGAGCGCAGCGGCAGCCACGCCGTCGTCAGCGTCCTCGAGGTCAACGTCGACGAAGCCAACCGGGCCGAAGCCGAGTACTGGTACAGCCGCATGGTGGCCGCCTTGGACTCCCTTTCGGGCATCTCGACACGCAAGGACCATGTACCCGTAGCGACGGACCTTCCCCACGATGACTATGAGCGCGACCTCGCCGCAGTCGAGCGCACGCACGCGGCTTCCTGGAGCACCCTGCGTACGGGAGACTGGATGGCGTCAGTACGCCTGTCCGAGGAAGCGCTGACTCTGGCCAGCAAGTTCGGCTCCCCCCCCTTGCCGGGCAAGCTGAGGCGCGATCTCTACCTCGTCCAGAGCCGCGCGCTGCTCAAGGGTAAGCGCCACGACGACGCGGCCGACGCGCTCCGCTCGGCAATGTCCGTCGACCCCTACTGGCAGCCAGCGCCACGCTGCATCGATGGCAACTTCCGTGATCTGTTCGACAGGTTGCACAAGAGCTCGATCGATGCTCCCTCGGGTACCCTCGCTGTCGTCACCCGACACCGGGACACCCAGGTCATGGTGCACGGAGTCAGCCAGGGTTGGGTCCACCGACGGCAGTTCAGCATGGCCCTGCCGGCCGGACAATACGAGGTCACATCCCGCCGCCCGGGCTTCGCGGATCGCACCGACAAAGTCACCATCGAAGCCGACCGCCGCACCGCCTTGCGGGTGAAGCTACGCAAGGGTTCCAGCAGCGCCTTCTACCCCGACCTGATGCATGCCCTGTCGAGACCCGGCAACCAGCACGAGTCATCCATCTGGCAGGAACTGGAAAGTGCCCGTGCAGCACTGGGAAGCGACAGCATTCTGGCCGCGCGCTACGGCGACGGCACAGGCAACTTCGATGGCCTGGTCGTCGGTCTCTACCTGCCTGGCCGCGACGGCTGGAGTTTCTACCGCCGTATACCGCTCAGCCACGATCTCGCCCAGGACCTGCTACTCGTCGAGAAGTTGAGCAGCGAGTTGATGATGGCAGTCGAGCAGCGACTTAGCCGCAAGGGCCTCGCCAGGCGTTAGCCGTCGTCCCTCCAGGTGCGCCGACTCTCGGTTGCCCGGAATACCGTCAAGTCACCATCCCCCTTGAGATCGATCTTGCAGGTCGCCTCGAAACGCTGCATGCGCAGGCCCTGGCTGGCAACCGCCGGTGCGCTGACGTTGTATTGACCCCGTAGGACCATGTTGCGACCCAGCCCCATGAGCTGCCGCCAGCACTCCGGCACGGTGACCATGTTCGCGGGATCCCGATCCTTTTTCTGGCGCGCCTTGGGGGAAAAGCACACCTTTTTCGTGGGCTCGCACTGCCACCTCCGCGGGCAACCTGCCGCACGAGCCGAGGCGCCCTCAGCCTGCAGGGATTCGTTACTCCGTTCCGGCGTGGGAGTCTGTGGCGGCGCATCGTCGCCGCTGTAATCCATCTCCTGCTCTGAATCGCCGTCCTCTGACCAACTGGTCCAGAACCCCGTTCTCACGCCCTTCTCGTATTGGCCGCGCTCCTTGATGCGACCTCCTTCGTACCAACTGGCCCAGGCTCCGTCCTGGAGCCCATCTCGGAACTCGGCCTGCACACGACGCTGACCGTTCTCGTAGCGCCAGGTCCAGACCTGGTGGTCCAAGTCACACTCAGGACGCCAGGTCGGGGGCTTGTCGACATCTGGGATCTCGAGGGGGTATCGGGCGCAAGACAGGTAGCGGCCCGTCGCGGCAAGGACCTCCTGCTGGCGGGCGGCAATCGACTCCAGGTTGATGACGCACTCGCGCAGGCGGTAGTTCGCCTTGTCGTAATTGCTCTTGAAGCCGAGCAGCAGCACCAGCACCCCAAAGCCCACCAGCACCACCACAAAGGTGAAATGACTGCTGAGGGTTCCCTGCCGGTTCGCCATGGCGACAGCCTACCGCGAAAAGGCCGCCATGCGCGGGCGTGGTAGCCTGAATCACGCGCTATGGATACGAGGCGATGAGTCCGAAGGCTCTCAAGCACAAGCCGGGAGAAACTCTCGGGACCTTCACCCTGGAGCGAGCCCTGGGTAAAGGCGCCGCTGCAGAGGTGTGGCTGGCGATGGAAACCAGTGACCTGGGCTTCACCAAGCGCCAGGCGCTGAAGTTGCTGCAACCGCCGCCGGGCGAACTCGAGGAACAGAAGACCGCCCTGCTCAACGAAGCCCGGGTCTGCGGCCGACTGCAGCATCCGGGCATCGTCGACGTCTACCGGATCGACTCGGTGGACGACAAGCTCTTCATCGCCATGGAGTTCGTGGATGGTCCCGACCTCAACAGCCTGCTGCACGCCCTGCGCGTGCGCAACGTGTCGGTGCCCATGGGCGTGGCCATCGAGATTGCCATCGAACTCAGCGAGGCGCTGGAGTACGCACACAATGCCCGCGACGACGACGGCTCCGCTCTCGGCATCATCCACCGTGACCTCAAGCCCAGCAATGTCCTGGTGGATCGGCGTGGCATCCTCAAGATCACGGACTGGGGACTGGTGAAGTCCCACCTCAACATCGACGCCACCACCCGCGGCGTCGTCAAGGGAACCCCCGGCTACATCGCCCCGGAAGTCTGGGGCGGCACCCGTAGCTTCAAGCCTGCGGCGGACCTGTTTGCCGTTGGCGCGATCCTCTACGAGGCAGTCATGGGCGAGCGCCTGTTCAGGGGCCGAAATCTCGCCCGCATCGCCGAACAGGTCGCCAACCGAGACCCCGACGACGAGGCAGCCGGTGTCAGCTCACGCTGCCCCGAACTCGTGCCCGTGCTGGAGAAGCTGCTGCAGCGCAATCCGGAGGAGCGATACAGTAGCGCGAGGCAGCTGCTCGCCATGCTCCGCAAGATCCGCGAGCAGTTCCCTGCTCGAGAGAGCTTCAAGTCCTTCCTCCGGGAGTTGGGCTCCCTGGTGGACGAGATTGCACCCTCCCGCCAGCACCTCGTGTCCGACCCGGACTCCGGGACCGACTTGGAGCGGCACGCAGACACCATCGCTGCCGCCGACAAGCCTGAGGCACCAGACCGCCTCGCCGATCCCGGCGAGGATTCTCTGTGGGATGGCGAACTGGACAGCGACGAGGCCGTCGTGGACGGCGAGGTAGCAGCAACAACGTCGGTTACCGAGGTCCAGGAGGACATGGCCTCCACCGTGCCAATCCCCATCGTCGTCTCCACCCGCGACATGCCTGGCGTAGGCAAGGGCATCCCAACCGACAGCGAGATCAACCCGCTACCGGAAGAAGCCGAAGACACCCTATTCGAGGGAATGGAAGAGCATGGCGGCGACGAACACGACCTGCCAGCAGCGGAGGCGGACGCGGCAGGTGATCCTGCCGACGCAGCGACACAGCTTCAAGACGTCGTCGAGGACGACGAGGGAGACAGCGAAGACGCCGAGATAACCGAGCTGGGCGTGGGCATGGGATCCGATCCAGCCCCGCCAACGGAACCTCCCGTCGAGGCAGCAGCCAAACCCGAACCGGAGCCAGCAGCCGAAGACCAGCCCGAGGCAGCAGCCGAACCCGAACCGGAGCCAGCAGCCGAACCCGAACCGGAGCCAGCAGCCGAGGGCCGAGCCGAGGACGAGTCACCAAAGGCCCGACGAAGACGCCGACGGAGAGGTCCCCCGACGCAAGACAAGGAACGGCTGGCGGCGCTGGTGGCCGCCAGCATCGCGATCGGCGGCATCGCTCTGCTACTTACCGGGATCGGCTTCATGGTGCTCTGGTAGCCGCGGGTCGAGTTCCCTCTCGGGGTCTCCGTATCCCCCACCGCCGGGCGTCTCGAACAGGAGCCGCTCACCTGCATGCACCCACCTGCTGAACGATCCCTGCAACTCTTCCCCGTCACTGCCAGCGCCTGTGAACAGCGTGGTTCTTCCCGGCGCTCCCGGCGCACCGCCGGCGAGACCGAACGGTGCTGTTGTGCGCCGCTGTGCCAGCAGTGAGACCTGCGCGGCGGCCTTGAACTCGACCATCCGGCGCACCCCGTGACCACCCCGTCGCCGACCCGCCCCGCCCGAGCCGTCACGTACCGAAAACTCGCGCAGCACCACGGGATAGCGGCGCTCGAGCACCTCGACGTCAGTGATCCGCGTGTTGGTCATGTGCGAGTGGACGGCATCGGCGCCGCAGACACCCTCGCCTGCACCGGTGCCGCCACAGATCGTCTCGTAGTAGACGAAGCCATCGTCGCCAAAAGTGAGGTTGTTCATGGTGCCCTGGGCGGCAGCAGAAACCCCCAGCGCAGCAAGCAGCACGTCGACAACCCTCTGCGAGGTTTCCACGTTGCCTCCCACCACCGCCGCGCCAACCGGAGGATTCAGGACACAGCCCGATGGCAACACGATGTCGACGTCCCGCAAGCAGCCATCGTTGAGCGGGATCTCGCGTCCGACAAGAGCGCGCACGACAAACAGCACAGCAGCCCGAACTACCGCCGGAGGTGTGTTTAGATTGCCCGAGGTAGCCGCTCCGCTGCCGCCGAAGTCCACCTCGAGGCGCAGGCGGCCGCCCTGGTGGTCCCGACGCCGGGCAACAGACACGCAAATCGGCGTGCCGTCGTCGAGACTGCCCGCGAAGCGCCGCACTCCACCAGGGAGAGTGGCCAGCCAGGCCTGCACGACCTCGGCACCATTGTCCTGGATCGAGCGCATGTCGCGGCTGCAGCGGGACAGCCCCTGTCGCTCGACCAGCTGCTCGAGGAGTTGCTGACCCAGCCTGTTGGCAGCGACCTGGGCCTGCAGGTCCGCGATGCACACTTCCGGCCTCCTGGCCGGCCAGGGTCCCGCACGCAGCAGAGCCAGCAGCGAGGCTCCCTGCCACTGCCCGTCGTCCACCAGCAGGACCCCATCGAACACCACCCCTTCCTCCGCCAACGAGCAGGAAAACGGGGGCATCGAGCCCGGGGACGTGCCGCCAACGTCCGCGTGGTGCGCTCGGGAGGCGAGAAAGGCCACCGGTGCCGAAGAATCGAGAAACACCGGGGTGACGACGGTAATGTCAGGCAGGTGCGAGCCCCCCCTCTGTGGGTCGTTGATCGCCCACGACCGTCCCGGGCGCAATGCGTCACCCAGCGCCGCCACGAGGTGCCGTACGGTTTCACCCATTGCCCCGAGGTGCACGGGAATGTGCGGTGCGTTGGAAACCAGCATGCCGTCGCCGTCGAACAGCGCGCAGGAGAAGTCGAGCCGCTCCTTGATGTTGGTCGACCACGCGACCCGTCGCAGCAGTTCCCCCATCCGGGAAACAATGGACTGGAAGCGCCGGTGGGCAAGCTCCAGGCGCACGGGATCGCTGACCACATCATCCTCAACGCGACTGCTCGAAGCTTCCACGACATGCAGGTGCAGCTCGGCCTCCGCTCCTACCTCGAGCCGCCAACCAGGATCGACCACGACAGTCGTAGTGGCTGATGAAATCAACGCGGGGCCCTCCAGGCAGTGGCCCGGAAGCAACGCTTCGCGGTGGAAGATGGGCGTGTCGAGGCGAAGCACGCGACCCTCGGAAGTGAAGTAGCCCACCGATCGCCGTTCTGTAGCCTGCTCAGCCGACACAGGCACCAACTCAGCTACATCGGCAGATCTCTCTGACGGGTCCTCCTGCCACATTTCCAGGCACACCTGCATCACCTCGATGGGGCAATCTGGCCTCGCAAAGCCGAACAACCGGCGGTGCATGGCCTCGAACTGCTCCGGCCCGTCGGCCGAAAGTTCCGTGTCGGAACCCTCGTAGCGAAGCGACCAGCGCAGCCGTTGCCGAAGGCGCCCCTCGTCGGCGCCAGAATCGAATAGCTCGCGCCGAGCATCGACAGCCAAAGCTTCGATCTGCTCGGCATACCGGCTCACCAGGTCATCACTCCACCGTTCCATGACCGGCTGGGAACGTCGCGCACGAGCACAGGCACGGGAAATGCCGTGAGCAGACAGCACACCTGCCATCGGATGGACAACTACGTGGCCAATGCCCAGTTGTGCCGCCACCGCACAGGCGTGTTGGCCCGCCGCACCACCAAACGCGACCAACGCGTGTTGCCGTGGGTCATGGCCCCGGGCAATCGACACCTGCGCCGTTGCGGCGGCCATCCGCTCGTTGGCTACCGCCAGGAATCCCGCAGCAGCGTGATCCGGATCCATGCTCGGGCAACTGCGGGCCAGAGCCTGCTGCGCTGCCACAAGGTCCAGGCCACTGTTCCCATCTGAACCAAACCGACGCGGGAACAGGTCTCTCTGAATCCGTCCCAGTACCAGGTTTGCGTCGGTGACGGTCAGCGGCCCTCCTCGGCCGTAACACGCCGGCCCGGGGGCGGCCCCAGCCGAGCCCGGACCCACCTGCAACCGTCCATCCCGGACCGCCAGAATCGACCCACCCCCCGCTGCCACCGTGACAACATCCAGGCCCGGGTTGCGCAGGCTGCGCCCTGCCACGCTGGTCTCCTGGTGACGTTCGAACTCGCCCGCCCAGCGGCACACGTCCGTAGACGTTCCGCCCATGTCGAGCCCGAGGACAGCGGTAAGACCCAGATCGGTGGCAAGCGCCGCGCAGGCCACGACACCGCCCGCAGGGCCCGAGAGCACCGTGTCGATGGCGCGCAGAGCCGGCGCAGCACACAGCCCCCCCGAAGACTTCAGGAAGAGCAACAAGCTGTCGGCAGGCAGGGCGTCCTGCACCGCATCCGCGTACTGGGCCACCACCGGCCGCAGGAAGGCATCGGCCACCGTAGTCTGTGCACGACCCACCAGCCCCACCTCGGGAGCCACGCGGTGCGAGAGGCTTATGCTGTCGAAGCCTTCCTCGCGGGCCAGTTCCTCGACCCGCAGCTCGTGCTCGGGATGCAGGTAGCCATGCACCAGCACCACAGCCAGGGACTCGACTCCCTGATCGCGCAGGCGGCGCAGGCCGAGGCGCAGCGCCTGCTCGTCTAAGGGCCAGTCGATCTCGCCATCCGCCAGCACTCGTTCGTCCACCTCCAGCACACTGCAGTGCAGATCCTCGATCCGCCCACGCACTGGAAACAACTCGAAGATCTCCGCCCGACTCTGGTGACCGATGCGCAGAACGTCGGCAAAGCCCCGAGTCACCAGCAACGCGGTCACTGCGCCCTCGCAGGTGAGCAACGCGTTGGTGGCAACGGTGGTGCCGACACGCAGCACCGAGAGCCCAGCCTCTGGATCAAGCTCCCGGAGCACGTCCATTGCCGCTGCCTCACCGGTACCATCGGCCAGCACCTTGCGCACGTGGACAACACCCTGAGGGTCACGGGCGACGACGTCTGTAAATGTGCCGCCGCGATCTACCGAGACATGCCAGTCGCCAGTCATGGGACAGTCTCCCCGCCGTTACCTAAGCCCCTTGAAAGGGTGCAGGGAAGACTGCCACACTTGCTTGATGTACGGCGTGCTTTGAGGAACCCACCGTGAGCTTCGACCCCGAGGACCCCTGCCTCCCCTTTCACAGCCGAGTCTATGGCGTGGTCTGCGATGTTCCCGAGGGCTACGTCGCAACCTACGGAGACGTGGGCACGGTGATGGGCAGTCCGCGCCTGGCTCGGCAGGTGGGTTGGGCGCTGTCAGCGCTTGCACCCACTTCCCACCCCGACCACGAGCGGGTGCCCTGGCACCGAATCATCAATGCCCGAGGCTGCATCAGCTACCGCGGCGACCTGCTACGAGCCGAACAGCAACTGCATCGGCTCGAGATGGAGGGGGTGCTGTTTGACGAGGCCGGCCGCTGCAACCTGGAGCAGCATCGCTGGCGCTTTCCGCGCTTCCGGTAGCGACAGTCCCGGGCCGAGAGCCCGTCGGGCTAGGACTCGCCGACGACCTTGTACACGGGAACCGGCGCGGGCTTGCCCTTGAGGATGGCCGGCTCCAACTCCTGGACGCGAATCTCGTTGCCAACCTCTTCGAACACCGAGCGGCTGATGATGACGTCTCCAGCAGGCGCCATGGAACACAGGCGTGAGGCGACGTTCACCTCGTCGCCGATGACCGTGTAATCCATGGTTTCGTGCGAACCGATGGGGCCCCATGTGACGTCACCGATGTTGATGCCGATGCCGATAGCGATGTTCTGGTCGCCACGGGCCTCCCGGGTACGGTTCAGTGATCGCAACGCCACCTGCATCTCGAGGCCGCAGCGCACTGCCTGCAGCGCAGCCTCGTCGTCCGACCGGGGCACACCGAACAGGGCCATCATCCCGTCACCCATGTACTTGTCGAGGGTGCCGCCCATCTTGAACAGCACCTCGACCATCACCTCGAAGTACTCGTTCAGCATGTGAGTCACCTGCTCGGCGGTCATCTGGTCGGACATTCGGGTGAAACCGCGGATGTCCGTGAACATCATCGCTACCCGCCGCATCTCGCCACCCTGCACCAGGTCGAGCTTGCCCGACACCACCTCCTCGACCAGGTTGGGAGACAACAAGCGGCCAAGGCGAGCACGCTGCTCGCTTTCGATCTGGACCTGCTGGATCAGCGAAGCGTTCTTGAGAGCAATGGCCGTCTGGTTGGCGACCGACGTGAAGATCTTCAAGTCCTTCTTCGAGAAGGCCTGGGCCTGCTGCAGGCTGTCCACGTGCATGGCACCGAACAGCTCGTCGTCATACAGCAGCGGCACACACATCGCCGAGCGCATCGACAGGGCGAGGATGGAGGCGCTGGACTGGAACCGACCATCGGCGCTCGCATCGGTGCAGAGGATCGCCTTGCGGTTCTTGATGACGTCGTCGAGCACCGTCTGACTGAGGCGCATCGCGTCCTGCAGCTCACCGCCACCACGTTCCATGACGACTCGAGGCTGCAGGGTTTCACCGCCTTCACACATCAGCAGAATCGCGCAACGGTCGGCCGGAATCAGGTCGAAGCTTCGCTCCGCAATCGCCCGCAGCATCTCGTCGACCTCGAGGTCCATACGCAGGGCAGCATTGAGCTCCTGGGCGATACGAAGCTTGTCATAGTCACTTCGTAGGACGTCGATGTTGGTAATTTCTTCCCCCGGAAGAAACTGGTCCAGGTCCGTGTCGAAGGTATCCGCCACCTGGATCGCCGGCTCGCTGGCAATCAGGGCAACCTTCGATGGGACCGAGCCTGGAGCAGGTCCGATCATCGTCACCGAACCAGCAATTGGCGCAGGCGCACCGACTTCCCGCAGCACCGGGTTGAGACCGGTATTGGCTCGTTCCGCACGAAAGCGGTAGCGAACCGTGCCGAACACCACCTCGTCGCCGTTGACGATGACTCTCCGCTCGATGCGTTCTCCGTCGACGTAGGTGCCGTTCCGGCTACCGAGGTCCTGGAGCGTGTAGGCGCCCTCGTTGTCCCGCTGAATCTGCGCGTGAAACTTTGACACGGAGCGATCGTGGATCTCGATCGTGTTCTCCGGGTGACGACCCAGCGAACTCAAAGCACCGATCGGGTGCCGCTCTAAGGGAGCATGTTCTGGGATCAGGTAGGCCTTGCTCATGTCGGGACTGCAATTTACCTCAACCAGGGGTCTCGGCGGGAGCCCCCGTTACCAGCTTGCGTCTGAATCTCCACTTCAGATGGCTATACTCCACCCGCTGCTGCCACACACTCCCTGCCCCCTCAGCCGCGAGGAAAGCTCCATGTCGACTCAGCCTGCAACGTCTCGACGGCCCCAAACTGCAGAGAGGCTTCCCGTGCTGACCCTGCTTGCTGGCAGCCTTCTCCTCTGGACACTGACGGGCTGCAGTTCCCAGCCCAACACAAACGAGTTGACGCTGATCGCTGAGGGTCAGCCGGAAGCATTTTTCTCAGTTCAGGGCAGCCTCGGCGATCTGTGGGTCGTCGGTGCCGACAGCGGCAGCGGGCCCCGTGTGCTGCAATTGACCGGCGAGGGCGATGACCTCACCTGGCTGCAACACGGCACTGGCCACAGCGGCGACACCTGGTGGGCGCAACCCTTCCCCGACGAGGTCATCCTGGTGGGTGCGGGCGGCCAGATCCTCGAGTACAGCCGCGCTTCAGACAGCTTCACTCGGGTCGAAGGACCCAGCGAAGAGATCACCTTCTTCGGTGCCTGGGGCGCAGACCCGAGCGACATCTGGGTGGTCGGCGGCAGCCTCGGCAGCAGCGACAACGGCAGTGTCTGGCGGCGCCAGAACGGCGAGTGGGCGGAACATACCGAGGCCATCCTCGACGACGCCGCAGAAGACACGCTGTACTTCAAGGTCGATGGCTACGCGGCGGATGACCTGTGGATTGTTGGCAGCCGCGGCCTTGCCCTGCACTGGGACGGCTCCTCCCTGAGCGCTACCGAAACGGGTGCCGGCAACCGTTCCTTGTTTACCGTCGAGGCGCGGGACGAGGGCGCCGTGGCAGTCGGCGGGCTCGGCATCGCCCTGATCCTCCACCGCGAGGCAGACCAGTGGGTCGACCACAGCCCGAGCCTTCAACCCCAGGTTAACGGTGTCTGCGCCAGTGGCGACCAACTCCGCTCCGTGGGGGCACAGGGCAGCGTGCACACCTGGACGGAAGGAGCCTGGGAGAGCCGAATCGAGTTGCTCAGTCTGCAGGACTTCCACGCCTGCTGGACCGACGCAGAAGGCAACTTCATGGCCGTGGGCGGCCACATCTCGGCAAACCCCTTCAACGAGGGCATCATTGCCTTTGCCGGTCCGGCACCGGTCCCGCCCCCCCCGAACGGCAACTAACTAGCGCGCTCTAGTCCTCGGCATCCCGCTCGAAGGAATACAGCAGGACACAGGAGCCGCTCGAGACCAGCTCGCTGCCGTCTGCACTCTCGACCAGGAACGGGATGGTGATGTACGCACCGATGGCGGACTTGCGGACCGTAGTTCGGCCCCCCTGGATGCGGCAGATGTAGTCCGTGTCCAGTTCGATGGGGCGGTAGAACAGACCGGCCTGGCGCAAGTGCACCCAGGTGCCGGCCTTCTCCGGCTGCTGGCCCTTGAAGGCCTTCTCCAACGCACCGGTCATGCCGAGCAGGCAGGTCATCGATGGCAGGGCCTCGCCCTCGACCACGTCCTGGGGTTCTGTGATGCCTTTGTACTCGCCGACCTGGTCCGCAGAAAAACGGTACACGTCACCGACGATGTCGCCGTCGTCAGCCTCGGTAGTAACCCCCCTGCCCAGCTCGACTGGGGCATCGGCAGCGCCGAACGTGAAGTTCGCCGGGCTCATCACCCGGCTGCCATCATCCAGGCAGGCCTCGACCTTGACCTTGACGCCCTGCTCCAGGTCCTTGGTCGTGCACTCGTACGAGACGCACTGTTCGGGGAGAACCGGCTTGGCAAAACGAACATCGACACCCTGCAAAACCGTGTCCTGCGGCGCAGCCAGGTGGGCCGCACGCGCGGTTGCACCGATGACACACATGCCGTGAACGATGATGTTGGGGAAGCCCGCAGCACGGGCGTGCTCGGGATCGAGGTGCACTGGATTGTAGTCTCCCGACAGGCGGGCAAAGACCTCAGTACAGCTACTGGAAGGGGTCCATCGGGTAGTCGTCATCGCCGTCTCCGCTGCGTTTCTTCAAACTGGAACGCGGCGGATTGTACAGATTCGACAGCCGCTTGCACGCGAAGAACAAGCGTGCGACCTATTCGCAGGTCGACTCAGAAACCGTCAAAGCGTCGATGAGGTGGGCGTTGGTCTGGCCGCCGGTGCCGGCGGTAAAGCCGACATAGGCGGGGAAATCGAAGTGGCCGTCGAGGTCGAGATCCATGTAGGTCTCGCCGTCAATTTGGACCGTCAGGTGTGGCGCCTCGACCAACACCGACATGGTGTGCCAGCCGGTATCCTCCATCTCGGGCAGAACAGCCCAGTGAGCCATGTTCAGGAGATCGCCGTCAAAGTAGAAGCCGAGGTGGTCTTCCCCGGTGGGGTCGATGTTGTCCTCGGGGTTGTAGTACGTGTCCACCTCCAGCGACCAGCCCGGCAGAGCAGGACCACAATCCGGGCAGTCCGAGAGCGCTGAGGTGCAAGACGAGTTACCACCAAAGCCCATCGCGCAGCCGGCGCCGCCCAGGTAGTTGGGCTGTCCGTCGCCGTCGGTGTCGATGCGCTCGGTGTCCAGGGCCGTCAGCGAGAAGCCATCCGCGCCGGTGCCGTCACCGATGTAGAAGGCAAACTCGATGTGTACACTCCGGCCGGTCACCGCCTGGGCGGTCTCGAAGGCAGCCCCAACCCGGGAAGTCTGCATCGGTTCAGTAAGTTGCAGCCAGTTCTCTCCCTCATCCCAGACGGCGCTGCCCATAAAGGCCCAGGTGCTGGAGTCGATGCTCTGGTAGGTGGTCACATGCCCGCGGCAGATCCCTACTGTCTGGCTGGCCACCACCCCACAGGAATCCGTCGCCGTGAGGCTCAACTCCTGGTTCCCTTCGACAGGACCCGCCTGCCAGACGATGGTGCTGTTGCCGTCGACATCTGGAAAGCCCTCTCCGACCACGCCACCCGGCTCGGCAGTCCAGACCAGGGCGATGGTCTCGTTGGCGTCTTCTGTGTCAGTCACCAGCGAGCGCAAGGTGTTGCTCCCCTCGCCGAGCACAGCACCGTCGTAGGGTTCGATGATATGGAGGCTCGGACCCACGTTGGCAACGCCCACCAGCGGCACGAGGATCTCATCGTGGTTGGGGTCGTTGCTGATGATCTTGAGGGTTGCCTCACCGCCCGTGGTCGTCAGGGGAATGGTCAGCGTTTCTTCGGGCGAGATGCTCGCTGGCAGGCTGACCTCGCCTATCACCCAGCCGTCCCCCACCAACTCCAGGTTGCCCATCTCCAGGGTGCCGCGGCCGATGTTGCTGACCACGATCGAGACCGCGTCGGTTTCGCAGAAGCCCAGAGTAGAGATCGCATCCGGCTGGAGTTGAATCAGGGGCAACTCTGCCGGAGGCTGGTTACTGGACCGAAAGTTCTGGTCCGAGCAGGACAGCCCTGCCAACAGGCAGAAAGAGGCGAGTAGAAGCGGTGCAAAACGGGCCATGAAGCGCCTATAAGGTAGCACGGTTCGCAACAATCCCAGCGGGAGAAGCCGTGCCCTGTTTCACCGGCGCTCCGAGAGATCCCATCCGTCAGCGGATCCGGCCCTCGACAAAGGGCACCTCGAACACCTTGTCGTGTTGGATGGGCCCGTGCCCGAAGTAGCCTCCCTCCCCAAACAACTCACCGTGGTCGGAAGTCACTGTGATCCAGGTGTTTTCCGGGACCAGGTCATAGAGTTGGGCAAACAGGCCATCAATGTGTCGAACGGTGTCCACCTGCCGGTTGCGCAGGCCCTGCAACACCTCGTCGGTAAACCACTCCGGTGCCTCCTCTCGGCTGACAATACCGCCGCCCCTCTCCTTGACCTCGTCGAGTCGGCGAGCGACGCCGTGCACACCACTGAGGTGCGGCAACTCGCCGGGGTCCTGCCCCGCAGCGACATAGGGATAGTGAGTCTCGCCCAGGTTCAGCAGGTGGAAGGCGGGCCGACCACTCGGAAACCGCAACTCGCCCAGCATCGCCGCCATGTCGTTGTGACTGTCCATGAGCCGAAAGTCGTCGAAGCCGCGGTTGACCCCGGTGGCAGGATTCAGCACCGGCAGCGAGACGCTCGCCGAACAGTAGTAGCCCAGGCCCTGTCGCAGCAGGTCGGGCAACCACAGCGAGGGCAACAACTGGGCAAAGGTGACCTCGGTGCCGAGCCGCCGCGAGAACTCGAGGAATTCGTGCTTGTAGTACTCCGAGGCGAACACGTGCTCGGGGCTGCGGTGGGGCAACAATCCGGTCAGCAGGTTGTAGTGGCTGGGACCGGTCCAACTGGCATAGGACCAGCGCTTCTCGACTTCACCGAGCCGCTGAATTGTCTTTGGTCGGGCCTCCATGAAGGTGTCGAACCGACACGAATCGAGCACGACCAGCAAGTAGTTGCCCGCCTCCTCGACCGGCTCGGGGCGCTCGTCGCCCCCTCCGGAAGCCACCATCTCGTCGTTGTCGAAAGCGTCCTCTTCGCCCGCAGCGTCCGGGTCGACGAAGGCCTCAGCGGCGGCGGCGAGCCGCTGCCGCAATCCCTTGAGACGGCTCACCTAGCCTCCTCGGCCTGGGAGCTACGCAGTTTCAACGCAGCCGGCAGGGCCCAGCGAAGACGCCATGAGCGCTGCCCGAGCCGCTCGATCTTGCGAGCGTGCACCACCCGAACCCCGCGACGGTTGCGGCGATTACGCAGCAGCGCAGCGAGCAGCTGGTAAAACGCCTCCACCGGCGCCGGAGTGGCGCCCAAAAGGGGCGGTCTGACCCGGCCGAACGTGCCCAGGAACAAGGCCCACGAGATTGCCTGTCGAGAAGGCGGGTTGCCAGGAATCGAGGTCGCCCAACCGCGCCCCCCACCCCGCAGCCGGTAGCGATACAGGTGCAGCGAAGACGGCAGGTAGCGTCGGAAGCTCAAGGGCAGCATCAAGGCGGGCTGCATGACGTCCGTCATGGCACGAAAGGACTCAATGGCGCGGTCTCCCACGAGGTAAACCCTGGCGTGCTTGGGCCGCTCCTCGACATCTCCTACCAGTAGCGAAGACCGCGGCCACCACTTCATCCGCTCACGAAAGACCGGGTGGTCGTAGCAGGTGTAGAGCCAGTCGAGCAGGACCCCCCCTCCCGCCGATTCCTCGTAGACCCCGCCAGCCTTGATCTCGAAAGGGAAGATAGCGCCGCACTCCCGGGAGAAACGAGCTGAAAATTCGTCGACCCTGGCCACGCCCTGGTTGCCGAAGCCGCGGACTCGAGTACACAGGTTGTCGAGATTGGCATCGCCATCGACTTCGATCTGATCCGCGTCCAGCGGCCCGAAGCCCCGCGATGCAGCGAGCGTGAGTTGAGGGTTGTCCATCGGGTCCTGGCCGAGGAGACGGCAGCAGACCGCGTCGTGGGCCACCGCGTTGTTGGCAACCACGACCACTCCGAGGCGGTGACCACTCTGGGTCATCGTGCTACCGCCGAGCCCGATCTCGATGGCATCGGTAATGATGAGATCGGGATCGGTGACCTCGAGCATGTCCACCATGCGCCGCGCATTGTGGCGGTTGTGACCGTCCAGTCGATCCAGTCCGCGCAGGAACCCAACACCCTGCAGATCGACGGCACCCGCCAGGCCATGTGCCAGGACACTCGTCTTCAGCTTCGGGAACAACACCACCGCGTCGGCGTGGTAGAGCTCATAGCCGGCGACAACGCGGTCCCAGTAGCGAACCTCTGCGGACAGTTGTGCTTCGAGGTCATCACGCTCGGCATTGCTCATCCTCGAACCTACCGACAACTGGTAGCGGTAGAAGCGAGACTCGTCGGTCGGCCGGACCGTAACCTTGCCCCGAAACATCCGCTCCAGGCCCATGTAACCCCGTTGCCTGAAGCGATCATCCCGACCCCGGGCACGCAGAGCCTGGTGACGGGCTGAATGGCCCAGTGCCGCACTGCCAGAGAACACCACTCGCAATTCGCGGTGACGAGAAAACAGGGCCTCGAGGGCACCGCCAACCAGTTCGGGACGAGTCGAACTCGCAGCGGCCAGAGTCGGATGCGACAGGAGCCAGTTGGCCTTCGCTACGGCATTGCCCTGCAACCGGGTACCAACGAAAGCCAGGCCGCGAGTCACCGCCTCGCGCACCGCACCCAAATCGTAGCGAGGCACACGACCCACCCACACCCGCGCGGGGGACGACGCTGCGCTCCTGCCGGCAGTTGACTCGTTGCTCACGAGCGACTCCTCAGGGCTTGTCGCCGGCCTCGTCTTCCTCGAGGGGAACATCGTCAGGGAACAACTCGTCACGACCTTCTTGTTTGTGCTTTTGCAGCTTTCTCTTGCGGTTGAGCACCTCGGCCTCGTGAGCACGACGGGCCTTCTCCTCTTCGACCCAGTGGTCCGCTGCAAAGGCCGGATTCCAGGCACACAGCGTGTTCGCCGCGCGAGCCCCCGCCGCGGTCGGCGCCAGGCTCACCACCGCGCTGGGGCCTGTCGATGCATAGCGGAACAGCCAGGTCGCAGCCCTCTGTTCAATCTGGTCGCCCTTGAACGACTCGCAGTGCCAAGGTCCAGCGGTGTAGCCACTGGAGCTCTCGGCTTCGGCGGAACCTAGCCCCCAAAAGACCGCAAAAAGGGCAACAACGGCCAGGGCACAGGCGACGGTAGAAACAAGAAAGGCTGGTCTCGAAGACATCCCAACTCCCAGGTAGGTGAAGCGTGCAGGTCGGGATCGTATCAGGCCGTCGAGCGGCTTACGATCCGTACCTGGGCAAACTGGCGATGTCCGTCCCTGCCGCTGTGGTAGCCGTAGCCGCTCTGCTTGGCCCCGACCCAGGGCGCACCGTGGGCGCCGCCAACTCCCCGATTGATGCCGATCATTCCTGCATCGAGTCGGCGAGCGACCTGCTCCGCACGCTCTCCTGAACCGAACACCACGGCACCCAAGCCGTAGGGGCTGTCATTGGCGAGGCGCACGGCCTCGTCGTCGTCAGCAACCGTGGCCACACAGGCCACGGGCCCGAACGTCTCACGACACATGATGTCCATCGTGTGATCAAGGCCACAAAGCACCGTGGGCGCAACGAAGTTGCCCTGGTGCTCGCTGCCTCCCAGGAGCAGCCTTGCTCCCTGCTCCAGGGCGGCATCGATCTGCGCGAGGACATGGTCACGTTGGCGGCTGTTGATCATCGGCCCCACCTGGATGTCTGCGGCGCTTCCGTCGCCCTGCTTGAGCTCCGAGGCCCCCGCCGCCAGCAGTTCCTCGAAACGCTCGGCGACGCTCTGATGAACGTAGATCCTCTCGGTACTGACACAGACCTGGCCGGCGTTGCGAAAGCTGTTGCGCACCGCAAACCTCGCAGCCGACTCAAGATCCGCATCCTCGAGCACCAGCAGGGGGTCCTTGCCGCCCAACTCGAGGATCACCCGCTTGAGATCCGGCGCCGCAGCCGAGAGGATGTCGACACCGGCCGCACGAGACCCGGTAAAGGCAACCAGGTCGACGTCCGACGCGACCAGAGTTCGGCCCTGCGCGTCCCCTCCATGCACTACCTGCAGCACATCGCGAGGCAGGCCAGCAGCAAGGATCTCGACATAGGCCTGCGCGATCAATGGCGTCTCTTCAGACGGCTTGAGCAGCACCGTATTGCCCGCCATCAAGGCTGGTAGGACCAGCCAGTGGGGCATCGCGATTGGGAAGTTCCACGGTGTGATCGCGGCGCAGACGCCGTAAGGATCATGAAAGACCGTAGTTGTCGTACGCTGGTCACCGAGCACCTCGGGTGCGAGCGCGGTAACCAGGTCGTCCAGTTCATGTCTGAGACCGGCGCCGCACGAGCGGACCTCGCCCTGCGCCTCGCGTAGCGGCTTACCCATCTCCGCGGTGAGTAGAGCCCCCAACTCGTCGGCCCGTGCCTTGAACATCTCGGCAGCCGGTTCGATCAGGGCTCTTCGACCCTCGCAACCCAGGGCCGCCCAGGAAGGCTGTGCCGCCCTGGCAGCGGCGACCCGCGCCGCGATGTCTTCGGGCGCCGTGACCGGCACACTGCCGACCTGCTCACCGGTTGCGGGGTTGAAGGAGTCCAACTGCATGGCAAATCTCCGGTTCGGGACCGGTCGAGGCGATCCGGCGTGGCGGGGTGAGCAAGTCTGACGGCTTGTCGAACCTTCGTCCAGAGATCGGGCCAAGGCTAGCCGGCAGGGCAGCCCACAGTGATAATCTCGGGCGCTGGGAGATGGGCACAACGGTGAGCGACGAGCACGACCAGGAGACAGAGCCAGTGGCTGTGGCATCCGAAGCCGATTCGCCGGACGCCCCATTGCTCCTCGAGCCCCAGCAAGGTGACCTCGAACATCGCTACGAAGTCCGCGATGCCCTGGGAAGAGGGGGCATGGGCCAGGTCCTGCTGACCAGGGACCGAACCCTGGGTCGCCTCATCGCCGTAAAGACACTGACCTCAGACGTGGCCTCGGGTGTGCGCCGCAGCCGCTTTCTCGCCGAGGCCCGCATTACCAGCCAGCTATCCCACCCTGGCGTACCGCCAATCCACGACCTGTTCTCAGACCCGGACGGCGGGCTTTACTACTCGATGAAGCTCATCAAGGGACAGACACTCTCGGAGATCATCGAAGCGCTGCGCGCCGAGGAACCCGATGCCGTCGAACGCTACAACCTGGTGCGCCTGCTGACGATCTTCCTGAACGCCTGCCAGGCCGTCGCCTACGCCCACACCCGGCACGTCGTGCACCGCGATCTGAAGCCCGAAAACATCATGATCGGCGACTTCGGCGAGGTACTCGTCCTGGATTGGGGCTTGGCCCGAATGCTCGAGGAGCAGGGAGAGCAAAAAGACCCCGAACTGGCCGCCGAGACCGGCGCCGGGGTGCCGACCATCGACGACCCCATCATTACCCAGGAAGGAGCGATTGTCGGCTCGCCGGCGTACATGTCACCCGAGAGCCAGGAGGGCGACTCCAGCCTCGTGAACGCCGCCTCAGACGTCTACTCTCTGGGCATCCTCCTGTACGAATTGCTGACGCTGCACCGGCCCTTCGAGGCCGAGAGTCTGCCGCGGCTGCTGTACCTGAAGGCAACGGCGGAATTCACCCCGCCCTCGCAGAGCCGCCCTGACCGGGAAATCCCCGAGGAGGTGGAGCGGATCTGTCTCAAGGCAATGTCCCTACAGGCCGAAGATCGCTACCGCAACGCCGGCCTGCTGACGTCCGAGTTGGAAAACTACCTCGAGGGTGTGCGGCCCCGCCTCGAGGCGGACCGCCTGGTTCGTGTCGGCCTCGAGCAGATGGTCGACTTCGCCGAGAAAGCACGCGCCTCCGATGACGCTGACCTGCGCGCCATGGCCCTGCGCTCCGAGCTCGACAGCTGGGACCCGCTGGAGATCAAGCGCCTGGCGTGGCAGGCCGAACAGACCGCCGAAGACACCATGGCTGTCGCTGACGAGGTCTTTGGCTCCTGCGAAGCCGCGTTCAGTTCGGCCCTGTCCCACGTTCGCGACTACCGGCCAGCACGCATCGGACTCGCCGACCTGTACTGGCTACGCTTCCTACAGGCCGAAGCCGGAAACGACCCTCGCTGGATGCGGCGCTGCCAGGAGCTCATCGAGCGCTTCGCCCCTGGCCGCTACGAGCGGCGGCTGCGGGGCAACGGCAGCATCAGCGTCATGAGCACCCCCCTGGGTGCGACGGCAACCCTGTATCCCATGGTCGAGTGCGATGGACGCCGCGAGGCCGGCGAACCGATCGAATTGGGCACGACGCTGGTAAGCCAGCACGAGGTGCCAATGGGCGGTTACCTGCTGCGCCTGCAATCAAAGGGCTACGCAGCCCTCGACCTGCCCGTTGTATTGGGTCGAATGCAGGACTTGATGATCGACGTCGAACTGCAGCCAGGGGACAGCCTGCAGGAAGGATTCATCCACATCGCCGCGGGCCCAGTTGTCTTGGGTGCCGATCCTGCCGCGCTGTCTGGATTTTCCGAGACCTTCGTCGATCTTCCCGACTACGCCATCGCCCGCTACCCGGTTACGACCGCCGAGTACCTCGAGTTCGTTGCCTGCCTGTGGAAGGAGGACCCCGCCGCTGCCCGCAAGCGACTGCCCCGATCCCGCAGTGCGCAGCACCAGGGTGGAGAACCCCTGTTCGAACTCGAGTCGGACGGCAACTACTCCCTGCCCATCACAGACCGAGATGGACGGGTCTGGCAGGCAAGTCAGCCGATGGTCTCGATCACAGTCGACGACGCTTGCGCGTACGCCCGCTGGCTTTCCCAACCACCCAATACCGCACGCTTTCGGCTGCCCACCGAAAGCGAGTGGGAGAAGGCCGCCCGCGGCGCGGATCGGCGCATCTTCCCCTGGGGTGACCGCTTCGATGCGACGTATTGCGTGATGTCGGAGAGCAGCGCCGAGCCTCCCGGCTTGCTGGCCGTCGGCGCTGCTGCCACCGACATCTCACCCTATGGAGTCCGTGACCTTGCCGGCGGAGTGCGGGACTGGGTGCAGTGGGACAAGCCCGGCGAGGCGCCGGCAGATCGCAGTCCGATCCGCGGTGGTTCCTACGGCACGGTCGCGGTGTACAGCCGCTGCACGTCACGCACCGTGGTCCCGCGCAGCTACCTCGGTTCGCACGTCGGCTTCCGCCTCGTCCAGGAACTGGCGAGTAGCGCTTAAGTCCAGCACCGCGCTCAGCGATGCGAAGCCTCGAGGTTCAGGTCACCAGCGAACGGTGACGATGAACAGGTGGACCTCACGCCCCCCTGCCGACTGAGCAGTCAGCACGGTGGTGCCACCCTTGCCCAGGGTGCTCGTAATCTTGTGCGGTTTGCCATTGGGATCAGTGACCACGACACGAGTTCGGGCCTTGCCCCCGGCGAAGGACTCCAGGCTCACCTGGACCTTGCGGCCGGCCACCGCGCGGTCTGCCGACGTGCCGACTGACAGCTTGAGATTCAAGGCATCGAGGAACTTCCATCCCCCATAGCCTGGCACCCGCGCCAACACCGAACGGTGCTTGTTGGAACGCTGGTCACTGCCCTGCGCACCTTTGGTGCCGCGGACCACGTCCACGGTCACCGACACGACATCGGCAGCCTGCGCATCCGCCACCAGTTTGGGCTCCTCGATGAGCGAAGGCGAAGCCACAAGTGCGACGGTCGCTAACGCGGCCGCGAGCAACCGCGGGCCAAGGCCCCAGTACTGATTTCTGCTTTGCTTCACCCTATCCCTCCGTCTCCGCATCCGTCTCAACAAACCAGATGATAGCGGGCTGCTCAGAATTCTCCTGCATGACCATCACCAAGGGCCCATCACTCTCGATGGAATCGATCTCGATGGTGTGGTCAGGGGCCACGACCTCAGCCACCGGCGCAGGCGCCTGCTGGCGTGAGGCGGGCAGCACGAACAACGCCATGATGAGCGCAGCAGCAGCGGCACCGAGGGCCGGACCCAGCACCCATGCCAACCAGGGACGTCGCGGGGGCGCCATCCTCCGGCCCTTGCGCATGACCACAGCGGAACTGGCAGCGTCGGCAACGGTGGCGACCTCGCCACTCAGAGGCCCCTCGGGAAGACGGCGCTGGATGTTGTCCCAGTACTCGCTGAAGTCCTCTGCCGCGACGGCGGCACCGAGATCGATCTTGATGTTGTCCGACAACATCACCAGCTTCTCCAGGATCTCCTGTGCCTCGGGTTCCGTACGCAGCATTTCCTCGACCAACTCGGATTCCCGACCGATGGTTTCACCGTCGTAGTAACGCTGGATCAGTTGCTCGCGCTCTGAAGGGGTCATTTTTGCTCCCATCACCGAAGGTCCTCCAACAATGCCTGGAGCTTCTTTCGTGCGTAAAAGAGGCGGGACATTACGGTGCCTTCCGCGATTCCGGTGGTCTCGGCGATTTCCTTGTAGCTCAGGCCCTGGATCTCACGCAGCACAACCACCTGGCGCTGGTCCTCGGGGAGGCTGGCTATGGCCTCACCGATGCGGCCGGCCAGTTGTTTGCGCGCAAGATTGTGACTGGGACCGGGCATGGGCCGAGGCCCCGTGCGGTGGGCATCATCAAGGGTGAGGCGACTCTCGTCGAGAGGGGTCTCCCGAGACCGATAGCCTTTGCGCCTCTGGTCGATGCCGAGGTTCACGGTGATCCGATAGATCCAGGTGTAAAAGGACGAGTCGCGTCGAAAACTGGGCAGGTTGCGATAGGCCTTGATGAAGGCCTCCTGGGCCACCTCACGTGCATCCTCGCGGTTGCGAAGCAAGCCGTAGGCAACCGCAAAGACACGGCCCTGGTAACGCTGCACCAGGATCTTGTAGACCTCCTGCTGACCATCGACCACCCGTTGCACGAGTTCGTGGTCGCTGAGTTGCCCGTCGGCGCCGTAGCTCTTGTCCAGTGCGGCGTCTCCCATGAGACCTCCCGTATCGTCCGGTTCCCACTCCATCAACAACTCAAGGCGTTGTCGATCAGCCGCAACACAGCAACTTGGCCACTGCAGCGACTCCACGGGAGTAGACGGGAGTCTGTCCGCGAACATTCAGAAAAAAACCGAGAAAAGATCTCAGACCTCCGCAGCGAGCGGCAACAAGAGCACGAATTCGAGGCCTTCACCTGGCCCGCCGCCGTACATCTGCAGCCTTCCGCGCAGCTTACGCACCACTTCCCAGGCGGCCATCAAGCGCACCTCTTCGGCGCTCCGCGGGCGGCAGAAAAAGTCATCAACGACCTCCTTGAACTCCGGGTTCATCTCGTCCGGCGGATCGCCGCGGCGTAGCCGCACCACGGCCATCGTGATCTCCTCCCCCTGCGGTGCCCAAACCGACCGTGGCGCCTGCTCCACCCCGACCTTGACCTCCAGGCGGGGCTGCGGGGAGTTGCTTCCGACCCGGGCGAGATTGCACAGGGCCCGCAGGACGTTCTGGCGGTCCGCCATGACCTCGACGCTGTCTCCACAGACAAGCACCTCCTGCTCGTCAGTCTCGCTGCACGCATCCAGCCAGCGCACGAGCTCTCCGCACAACTCGCCCAGCTCGATGCGGTCATTGCCGCGACTTACCGTGTCCTGGCCGAGGCTCTGCAGGACCGCGACCACATCACCGGCCTTCTGCGCCTGCCTCACCATCAACTCCACCACCGACGACTCGCCGCTCATCCGCGCCTGGTCGGCACCAAGCAGCAGGTTGGTGAGGTGATTGTTGAGTTCGTGGCAAAGGGCATTGAGCAGGTAGCCCAGAGAGGTCGCCTGCTCCAGGTGGTTCAGTTCCTCGCGAGACACCATCTCGTCCATCTCAGTGAGCCTCTTCCCAATTGCTTCCATCACCAGATTCCACCTTCAACTGAACGTCGAGCCCAAAGGCATTCTCCATCTCTTCGCTGACCCGTTCACGAAGTCGCTCAAGTTGCTCCTCGGGCACCTCGAACACCAGCTCGTCGTGGACCTGCAGCAGCATCCTGCTGTCACCGAAGTCCTCCTCGGCAAGCATCTTGTCGACCCGCAACATGGCAAGCTTGATGATGTCCGCCGCGCTACCCTGCACCGGCGTGTTTACAGCGGTGCGACGTGCCGCCTGTCGCTGATTGTAGTTCGATGAGTCAAGGCCGGTGATGGGGCGACGGCGACCCAGCAGGGTCGTGACGAAGCCGTGCTCACGGGCGAACTCGACCGTCTGGTCCATGTAGGAATCGATCTCGGGATAACGCTCCTTGTAGCGCTCGATGTACGCGCCCGCCTCCTTGCGCGAGATGTGTAGAGCCCGCGCCAGCCCATACTCGGTCTGGCCGTAGACCAGGCCGAAGTTGATCGCCTTGGCGGCGCGGCGCTGTTCGTCGCTGACGGCCTCGCTGGCCACTTCGAAGACCTCAGCGGCGGTGGCACGGTGGACATCCTGGCCAGAAGCAAAGGCGCGAGCAAAGCCCCCTTCCCCACCGCACAGGTGAGCCAAAAGGCGCAACTCCACCTGCGAGTAGTCCGCAGACAGCAACCGGCAACCCGGCCTCGCGATGAAGGCCTCACGCACCCTCCGCCCCTCAGGGGTGCGAATCGGGATGTTCTGCAAGTTCGGATTGTTGGACGACAAGCGCCCGGTGGCCGCAACCGTCTGGTTGAAGGTCGTGTGGATCCGGCCGGTGTCCGGGTGCACCAAAGGCGGCAGGGCATCGACGTAGGTGGACTTGAGCTTGGCGAGCATGCGGAAGCGCAGGATCGCGGCAGGCAGTTCGTGCAGGGCGGCCAGTTCCTCGAGCACCGACGCGTCAGTGGACGGACCCGTCTTGGTCTTACGCACCACCGGCAGGTCCAACTCCTCGAACAGGATCTGCGCCAATTGCTTTGGCGAGGCCGTGTTGAACTCGCGGCCTGCATGTTCCCAGCAGAGCTTCTCGGCCGCTGCGATCTCGACCGCCAGCTCAGCGCTGTAGGCGGCCAGCAGCTCACAGTCCAAAAGAATGCCGTGCTGCTCCATGCGACCCAGGACAGAAACCAGCGGCACCTCGACATCCCGGTACAGCGGCATGAGATCAGCCTGTTCCAGGGCCTCCAGCATCTTGGGGTGCAGCTGGTGCACCACGTGAGCATCCTCGGCGGCGTAGCGACAGGCGGAGTCCAGAGCCACCGGGGCAAACGCACCGTCGGTGTCGGCTGTGACCTCATCGTACTCGACCATACGATGCTGCAACCAGGTCAGCGCCAGTCCATCGAGCTTGTGACTACGACGCCCCGGATTCAGGAGGTAGGAGCCCAGCAGCGTGTCACCGCCGACCCTGGCCAGGGGCATGCCCGCTCGGGCGAGCACGATGGCGTCGTACTTGAGGTGTTGACCCACGAACTCCTTGGCCGGATTGCCGATGATGGACTTCAGGCGCAGTTTCACCCGTTCGGCTGGAAGCTGGCGGTCAGCGCCGTCGCCGGTATGGGCAATCGGCACGTACCAGGCCTGCTCGTCGTCAATACAAAAGGAGAGCCCGACAAGCTCCGCCCGCATCGGGTTCACCGAGGTCGTCTCGGTGTCGATGGAAATGAGGTCGGCACTGCTCAGCACACTGACCAGGTCACGCAACTGCTCGTCCTCGGTGACACAGATGTACTTCTCGTGCGACAGAGACTTCATCTCACCGCCGAACTCCGCCAGGAAGCGATGGAACTCGAGGCCCTGGAACAGTTCACGCACCACTTCACGATCCTGTGGCGGGAAGCTGTAACTGGTGTCCTCCAGTTGCACCGGCAATTCCATCTCACAATCGATGGTCGCGAGCCGATAGCTCAAGTCTGCAGCTTCCCGAGCACCGTCGGCCAACAGTGGCTTGCGACTTCGGCCCTTCACCTCGTCGGCGTGAGCGAACACCTCGGCAATGGGCCCGTACGTCTGGATCAGGTCGGCAGCGCCCTTCTTGCCGATGCCAGCAACACCCGGGATGTTGTCCGAGCTGTCCCCCATCAGCGCGAGGATGTCGATGATGCGCTCGGGCGGCACTCCCCACTTCGCCACCACTTCGTCGGGTCCGATGCGCAGGTCCTTCATGGTGTCGAGGATGGTCACCCGCTCGCTATCGACCAACTGCATCATGTCCTTGTCGCCGGTGACGATGGTCACGTCACATTGCTCTTTCCAGCGCGTCGCCAGGGTGCCGATGATGTCGTCGGCCTCGAAGCCCGGCACCACGATGTGCGAGATGCCCAGCGCCGCAGCGATGTCCGGGAAAATGGGCATCTGCCGTCGCAGCTCAGGAGGCATGTCAGGCCGGGTACCCTTGTACTCGGCATAGATCTCGTTGCGGAAAGTGCCCCCCGGTGGGTCCCAGCACATCACCAGGTAATCAGGCCGGTACTCCTTGACCAGTTTGAACAACATTGCGCAGTAGCCGTACAGGGCGCCTGTGGCCTCTCCCCGAGAATTGGTGAGATTCCGAATGGCGTAGTGGGCGCGAAAGGCGATGTTGGGGCCATCGACCAGGTACAAGGTGGGACGGCCGCCAATACTCGCGCTGGCAGGCACCGACAATTCCTCGGCGGCCGGCGTTTTTTCGGCCTCTTGCGCCGCCTCGGCAGCCGCGGCCTCCTTGGCCGCCTCCACTCCTGGCAACAACGACATCTGACGCGAAGAGCCTTCCGCCACCACTGAATCCCTCTCGGACCAAGACCTGTACCTGTCGCCCGGCGGGGATGGTAGCAGGGAACGGTCGGTAAGGATTACCGTATCCAGCCACTCGCGTCCCAGTGCCTGCCCTGCTAGGTTTCTCTGCCATGAGTGGTCCCCTCCCGCCCGGTTCGGCCGCGACCGGCCACCCGGAAACAACCACTGCCGCTATCGAGATCCTCGAAGCGGGAGGCAACGCCATGGATGCCGCCATGGCCGCTGCGCTGACCGCAGTGGTTTGCGAGCCCCTGCTGATGGGCTTCGGTGGTGGTGGCCTGTTCACGGTTCGCGACGGCAGCACCGGAAAAGTCGAGGTGCTCGACTGCTTCTCGGTGTTCCCCGGCCTTGAGCACGGCCTCGAACAACGCGAGTTCACGGCCCTATCCGTCGACTATGGCCCCACGACCCAGGTCTTCCACTCCGGCGCTGGGGCCGTCGCCGTACCGGGCGTGGCTGCCGGCCTCGAAGCCTTTCACGAACGCTGGTGCACCCTGCCCCGCGAACGCCTCGCACAGCACGCAGTCAGCAGGGCGCGACACGGGTGGATCGCAACCGAAGCCACCGAGGTCGTGGCCACGATGCTGGCGCCGATCCTGCGCATGACACCCGGATCGGAAGAGTTGTTTGCACCGGGCGGAGCACCGCTGTCGAAGGGTGCGATCGTTGCCTCCGAAAAGGTCGCCTGTGCTCTCGAAGACTTTGCACGCGATGGCGCAGAGCCCTTTGTCAGCGGCCGGCACGCCCGCTCCCTGGTCGATGCCTTCGGCCCGCCGCACGGTTCCCTCGGCATGGGCGACCTCGAAAACTTCGAGGTGCGCTTCCTCGATGCCCTCGAGATCCCCTATCGCGGGGCAACTCTGTACGTCCCGCCACCGCCCTGCGCCGGCGGCGGGCTGCTGGCGTTTGGGCTACTGGTCATGGACCGGCTGGGCAGCAAGCCCGACGATCCCTACTGGAAGCCGCGTTGCATGGCAGCAGTGATGTCCGCAACCGAGCGAGCACGACGAGACGGCTTCGATGAAAACCTGCTGAAACCCGGCGCCGTCGACGAACTGCTTTCCGAGAGCAACCTGCAGCACTACGCCGAACAACTCCGTGCCGAGTTGAGCAAGAGCGCCGGCAGCATTCCTCCCCCGGGGCCGCCGCGCGGGCCGATTCCGGGCAACACGACGCACATCTCGACCGTGGACCAGCAGGGCAATGCGGTGTCCTTTACGTCGTCGAACGGCGAGACCTGTGGCTCGCTGTGGCCGAGCACGGGCTTCACCGTCAACAACTTCCTCGGCGAAGAGGACATTCATCCCCTAGGCTTTCACAGGGGGCCGGCTGGCATGCCCTTCCGCACCATGATGACGCCTTCCCTGCTGGTGGGTGCCAGCGGCGGCGTGGTCGCGATGGGCACCGGTGGTTCCAACCGCATCCGCACAGCGATGTTGCAGGTAGTCAGCCACCTCATCGATGAAGGCACCGACCTCGAACAAGCCGTCATGCGGCCGCGAATTCACGTCGAAGGCGACACGGTGCAGGTTGAGCAACTCGGCCAGGACGAGGAGTACCTGCGCGCAGTCAGCAGTTCCGCTCGCGAAGTGGCACTGTTCGAAGGACGCCACCTGTACTTCGGGGGAGTCCACTCCGTAGGTTGCAGACCCGACGGCACAATCGAGGCTGTGGGCGACCCACGCCGCGTCGGTGTGGGCCGAGTTGCACAGAACGGTCGATAGAGCCCTCGCCAGACGGCGCTCATTGCGCTACCTTCGCCGCCGCCCGGAAACCACCCCGCGGAGCCAGCGATGACAGAAACACTTGAAGCACGCTTTCGCAGCGTCGCGCCGGCCGTGGACTTCTGTTCCATGCGCCTGGTGACTACTCGTTCCGAACAACTATGGGTCCGCCAGGGAGTGCTACAACCGCTGCGCTCCATCCGTGACCGCGGTGTGATGATCACAGTCATCGACGACGGCGGCTACGGCTACGGCGCAACCAGCGACCTCAGCGAGAGCGGCCTGCGAGCAGCCATGGAGCGCGCCCGCACCTGGGCCGACAACAGCCGAGGACGCAGCGTGGTCGACTTCGCGAAGGTGGCGATGCCCCGCCCGACCGAGGACTACGCGAGCCCCGTGCAGCGGCCCTGGGACAGCATGCCGCTCACAGACAAGATTGAGCTCCTGCAGAAGGGCTGCGAGTCCCTCAAGAGCGACGATCGAATTGTCGACTGGGAGGCCTCCCTGTGGTTCACCGAAGAAGAAACCGTATACCTGTGCGCCGACGGCACTCGAGCCACCCAGAAACTTTCGATGCTCGTCCCCGACCTGGGCGTCGTGGTCAACGAGGGCACGGAAACACTACAGCGCACCCTGGGAGGGCGTGGCTACTGCCGCCAGGGCGGCCTCGAGATCCTCGACGACGTGGGCTTCCCCGACAGGGGGCCGGTCCTGGTCGAAGAGGCCCTGGAGCTGCTCGCTGCGCCGAACTGCCCGGAAGGAACCATGCAGCTGCTGCTGGCTCCCGACCAGATGATGCTGCAGATCCACGAGAGCATCGGCCACCCACTGGAGCTGGATCGCATCCTCGGTGACGAGCGCAACTACGCGGGCACCAGCTTTGTCACCCTCGACATGTTCGGAAGCTACCGCTACGGCTCCGACCTGCTGAACGTCACCTTCGACCCCGAGCGACCCGAGCAGTTCGCAAGCTACGGCTTCGACGATGAGGGCCAGAAGGCGGAACGACAGTACATCATCCGCAAGGGAATCCTCGAACGCCCCATGGGCGGCATCACCTCGCAGGCACGGGCGTCGATGCCGGGAGTCTCCAACTCGCGCGCCAACGGCTGGAACCGCCCCCCCATTGACCGCATGGCAAACCTCAACATCGAGCCCGGCGAGAGCACTCTTGACGAGTTGATCTCCTCGGTCGAACAGGGCGTCTACATGCGCTCCAACTGCTCGTGGTCTATCGACGACTCGCGCAACAAGTTCCAGTTCGGCTGCGAATGGGGCCAACTCATCGAAGACGGCAAGCTCACCACCGTGGTCAAGAAGCCCAACTATCGCGGCGTGTCTGCAACCTTCTGGCGCAACCTCGTCGGCGTTGGCAACAACGAGAGCCTCGAGGTGCTCGGTACGCCGTATTGCGGCAAGGGAGAGCCCAACCAGGTCATTCGGGTGGGCCATGCCTCCCCTGCCTGCCTGTTCGCCAACGTCGATGTCTTCGGCGGAGCCTGAGAGTTCGTCATGCACAACCTCCTCTATGACCTCTGCGACCACCTCACCGCGCAACTGCGCGGTAGCGAAATCCTGACCTGCGCTCTGGATGGAGAGAAGTCCGAGTTCGTGCGCCTCAACCAGGGCGCCGTGCGCCAGGCAGGCAGCGTCACTCAGGCTTACCTCGACATCACCTTGATCGATGGACAGCGGCAAGCCAGCGCAAAGCTCACGCTCACGGGCGACCCGCAGTGCGACCGTGAGGCGAGCAGTGCATTACTCACGGCTCTTCGCGACACCATCCCGCACCTGGCCGACGATCCGCACCTGCTGTACTCGACCGACGTTCAATCGACGGAACAACACGGACCAAACGACAGTCCACGAGCCGAGGAGGTGGTCGAGGTAGTAACCCGCGAGGCCGCGGGGACCGATTTCGTGGGTCTGTACGCCGGCGGTGCAATCCACTCCGGCTTTGCCAACTCCCTGGGCCAGCGCAATGGCTTCTCGAGCCACAGCTTCCACCTCGACTGGAGCCTCTATCATCGCGCCGACAAGGCTGTGAAATGCGGCTATGCCGGCACCTCCTGGGACGACGGGCAATTCGCCGCAAAGATGAGGGATGCGCGACGGGAGTTGAGCGTCCTTGAGCGCGACCCCCGGTCTATCAAGCCGGGTCGCTACCGGGTGTACCTGGCGCCGACAGCCGTGGTCGAGGTCCTCCATCTCCTCGGCTGGGGTGGATTCGGGCTCAAGAACCACCGCACCCGGCGCAGTCCCTTGATCCGTGCGGTGGCCGGAGAAGAGCGACTGGCGTCGTGCTTCAGCCTCAGCGAGAACACCGCCGACGGCTTATCACCCGGCTTCGAGAAGTCTGGCTTCATCAAGCCCGGCCGCGTCGACCTGTTCGAAGACGGCACCTACCGCGACGCGCTGATCTCACCCCGCTCAGCCCGCGAATACAGCGTCGCGACCAACGGCGCCAACAACGAAGAGATGCCCTCATCGCTGGACATGGCAGCGGGCAACTACCCCGAGGACCAGGTACTCGACGAGCTGGGCACCGGCATCTACGTAAACAACCTGCACTACCTGAACTACTCCGACAGGCCCTCGTGCCGCCTCACCGGAATGACTCGTTTCGCTACCTTCTGGGTAGAGGGCGGCAAAGTCATTGCACCACTGAACGTGATGCGTTTCGACGAGACCCTGTACCGCATGTTTGGCGAGCAGTTGGTCGGGCTGACCCGCGAGCGTGAGCTGCTCCTCGACCCCGGCACCTACGAACGGCGCTCTACCTACAGTGCGCGGGTACCCGGAGCGATTATCAACGAGTTTACGTTCACGCTGTAGGCAACGGCGACGGGGACGCCTGCAGACCTCCCACAAATGAACGTGGCGCCGCACCCGCGCCAGCACTGAGCGTCACCTGCGCGCTGGAGTTGCGTGCAACAGGCGGGGCGCCTCGCTGCGCGCTGCGACGGAACCGGCAGTCCCCGACTCCGAGCTGCCTCGGCCAGGGCTCAGTTCCTTCGAAATCGGCCGAACAAGCCCTTGCCGCTACTCTTAGCGTTGTCCTGTTCCGACCGCTCAGCAGCCTCTTCGGGCGTCAACCCGAGGCCGCGACTGTGCATCAAGCGCAGCTCACGCGCAGCCTCTGGATGACCGCTTGGCGAGTCGGCAGCCTTCTTGAACCAGTCCCGAGCTTGATCGAAGTTCTTCTCCAGCAACTGGACCCGACCGAGATAAAAGAGCGAGTCGATGAGTCGACCGTTCAACTCCAGTGCCCGAGTCAACTCCGTGGTTGCAACATCGACTGCGCCATGGTCAGCCAGGTAACTACACCAGCCGAACCACATGTGGGCCTCGGCGTTGCCAGTGTCGTGAAGAGTGGCATCGCGGTACAAGCCCGCGGCGTCGGCGTACCGTTTCTGGCGCAGCAGGATTGCAGCCTGGGCCATGGCGACCTGTGCGCTGCCCTGGTCCCGTCCGGTAGCGCTCTCTCCTGTGTCCTCGCTGCGCAACCGTGCCCGGTACTCGCTGCGTAGATCCGGCGTCTCGACCGCAGCGAAGGCGTCCTGCACCCGCGCATACATCGACTCCGCCAGTTGCTGAACCCGGGGATGAGCCCCCAGCTGCCGGTCGGGGTGATAGACCAGCGACAGCTTGCGCATCCGGTCACGAACGTCCGCATCGGAGGCCTCCTTGCCGGCACCGAGCACCTCGAAGTGATTGCTGCGCGACCACTTGTGCAACTCCACAGTCATCTCGCTCAGCGTTGCTGCGACATCGGGCGGAAACAGCGCCTCGCCGTAGGCTACGTAACCCAGAGCACGCAACTGGCTGAGGGTAGCGACGGCATGATCTCGACGCTGCTGATCACCAGCAGCAAAGCGGTCCAGGAATCCAGCCAGGGTAATGCGCTTGCCTGCGACCGCAGCCAGCCCCTGCAGCAGTTCCCGGTCCAGCGTCGCGAGCCCCCGGCCTGCTCCCCGCGCCGGCAGGGTCACCGACAGCTCTGACTCGAGGAGTCCACCAGCAGAAGCGTCCCCTTGCCGCTCGCGCCGAGCCTCCAGTAGCAGCGGCAACAGAGCTCGGCTCGGCGAGGCGGAGGCGGAGGCGGAGTCGGTCTCCGGCGTGCAACTGAGCGCACCTTCGCCGGCGTCCAGGAGCAGCCCGACCAGGCGAGCCTGCGTGTCCGTCTTGAGTTGCTCGACTTCGTGGGTTCCCAGAGCCCGCATCGCCATCAGCAGCCCCACTTCTTCGTCCTGAGATGCGAGGGCCACGTCAGGCAGGGTGATTCCCTCGAGTCGGCCCTGAGCGCGGGCAGTCTCGACCAGGTCAGCGGGGCGATCAGAGTGAATCTCACACAAGCGTCCCGCGCTCAACCGACAACTCACAGTCGCAGCACTGGGATCTGATGGCTGGTAGCGAAGGGCCCCGCTCCAGCCTTGCCGCTCGGCATCGGCGAAAAACACATCAGCAGGGCAGGAACTCAGGTCCAATGTGCGCTCGACCGTCCACTCACCGGCTGCCTCCTCGCCCTCGCTGTCGGCGAGGACCTGTCCGGCCAGCCCGGGGTCCGAGGATGCGACGTTCGACAGTACGGCCCGCAGTAGCTCTGCCTGACCATCGCCCTGCGCAACCAGGGCGGCCAGGTTCAGAGAAACGGGGGCCTGCTCCAACAGTTCTGCCCGAGACATGTGCCTGGACCAGGCAACCACGGGCAGTGGCTCTTCCAGTTCGTGGTAAGCATCTCGAACCAGCTCGAGGCCCGTGCCGTTGCTCATGTCTGCGAGCGCCAGCAGCAACTGCGCGGGCGCAGCACGCATCTCGAGAACAAGGCGACGGCCGCTGTCCGCATGAACGGCGTCATAGCCAGCGCTGGCAAGCAGGCCACCGACAGCAGCAAAGCTGGCGGCGTCGTCGTCGAGCACCAGGATGCGTGTCATGGGACCTCCGGGACCACGGTCGGTCCCGGATCGTAGGAGTGCGGAGGTTCTCCGGTCAAGGGAGTGGCCGACACCGAGGTCCGGTGAGGACGGGGTCTACGTCGCACTTGATCTCATTGATCCTGAGGTGACGGTTGACCCCTGCCACCCGCTGCCCATAATTGGCCGATACTCTACAAAGTTGGCATTTCTGGCCATCGACATTCAGGAAGACAAGAGGATTGCAATGATTGAGTTCACTGACGGCAACTTCGAAGACGAGGTCCTGGGCAGCGAGATCCCCGTATTGGTGGACTTCGCGGCGGTATGGTGCGGGCCGTGCAAGGCGATCGCCCCGACAGTCGAGGCCCTCGCGGCGGATTACGCGGACCGCGTGAAAGTCGGCAAAATGGACATCGACCAGAACCCGGCAACCCCAGTCAAGTACCACGTCCGGGCCGTACCGACCCTGATGTTGTTCAAGGATGGCAAGCCCGTGAACCAGGTCATGGGTGCGGTCAATCGTCGCCGCCTCGAAGACATGTTCAACAGCGTGCTCTAGCCCGCTGGGAGTTGATACCAGTGCGCCGAGTCACGGCCCTGTGGAGTGCAGCCCTGCTCTTGGCAGCCGCTGGGTGCTGGATCGACGACGACCTGGGCCACACCGAGGTCGGCGGAGTACCTTTCGTCACGCCCCACGTAAGTCGAGGGGCTGCCAGTCTGCAGGTCCTAAACGCTACCGGCTACAACTGCCCTGATGGCCAGCTCGCGCAGGTCTACCTCGTCACCCCCGACAACAACGCCGAAATTCACCCCTTAGCGCTGCTATTCCATAGCCGCAGCTTTGACTACATCGACCTGGCCGGAAGCCACTTCCACGGTAAAGATCGCCTGAACACTCCCTGGGCCGTCGAACAGGTGCAGCGAATGCTCGGCATGGAGCCAGGAGCCAGCGACCCGACTCTCGGTGACGGCGCCTGGGCGGCGGCCCTACTGGAAGCCGGCTTTGCCGTCGCGGCACCCACCAACTGCTGGGGTGACCTGTGGCACGGTCGCGGCACAAACGACATGGCAGCCGAGGGCTTCTTGCGGCTTGGCGCTCACCTCGCCGACGACACCGTCCGCCTCGCGGCGGAAGCCACTTCCATCGACGAGGACTTCGTGATTGCCGTGGGTCTGGGCGAAGGGGGTCGAGCGGTCACCGAGTTGGCCCTCGCCGACGTAGCGCTCCGCGGCGTCGTCATCGATTCGTCTCCCGACCTGCTGACTCCCATCGTCGAACAGCCGATGATCAATGCCGCCTACATCGGCGGGCTGGCAAAGATCTATGACGACGAGGTCGGCCACCTCGATGAGGCTGTCGACCTGCTGGCAGCCCTGCAGACCGCTGTGACGCGCGACTCCATGGTCAACGTCGTCGAGAACCTCGGGTTCCGGCTGCCAATCGTCTACGCCTGGAGCTTGACGGACTCGCGGGTCGACCCCCTGCTCGCCGCCCCCGCTGAGGCGGCAATCAGCACCGGGTACCAGAGCCCTCCGGGTGCCTTCCTACTGCGAAACTGGCCGGACAACAGTCATGCGCCTTCGAACCGCAGCATTGACGAGAGTCGAACCCTCGTCGCATGGCTCATGGAACAGACTGGGCCGCATATCCCTGTGCTGGGAGATGATGACTCTGCAGCCCCCTGACAGTCTCTGATCGGCTGATTCACGACCGATTGTCATCACCCCGATATTGACAGCCCCCAGCCCGGCCTATAGGGTCCCGAGCCAAGCGAGAAGATCTCTCAGAACTTGCTCGCCAAGCGCCCCCCCTCTCCCCGTTGGAATCCAGCCATGCAGGTCGAAGTCGGCTCAACTCAACCCGCCAATCTCTCCACTGACATTCTGCTCTTTGCCGTCCACGGCAAGGGCGGCCGCCGGTCACCCGCCTGGACCGCTCTGAACCGCGCCATTGGCGGCGGGCTGGCCACGTTGCTCGAACTGCAGGGCTGGAAGGGCACGTCGGGACAGACCGTCTCCTTCCCGGCACCCCAGGGACTGAAAGCGAAGCTGGTCGTCGTGGGCAGCCTCGGTGACCGCGGACGTCGCTCACCGCAGAGTCTGCGAGATCTCGCCGTGCAGACGGGCTCCCTGGCACGCAAACGTGGCCTGAGTCGCATCGGCATGTACCTCGATGTGGGGATGGACCGTCGGGAAGTCCTGGACCGGGCCTCAGCCCAGGCTCTCGGCGAGGGGCTTCAGTGGGGCGCATACCGCTTCGACCATCACAAGGAAACGCAGGACGGCGGCGAGGCTCCGAGCGAACTCTACCTGTACCACGAGGGGCGGCTGAACCGACCGTTGCTCGCTGCTGCCATCGAGCGAGGCGCGGTGATCGCGGCAGCTCAGAATATCAGCCGAGATCTCGTCAACGAGCCGGGCAACATCATCAATCCTGAGACGATGGTCACCTATGCTCGTAAGCTCGCCGAGGAGCACGGCCTGGAGATCAAGGTACTCGACCGTGCCGCCTGTGAGCAGGCCGGCATGGGGGCATTCCTCGCCGTCGGTCTCGGCGCAGCCACCGAACCCGCTCTGGTGCACCTTACCCACAAGCCCAAAAACAAGGCTCGCCGCCGCGTCGCCCTGGTGGGCAAGGCGGTCACCTTCGACGCGGGTGGCCTGTGCCTCAAACCAGCTGCCGGACAGGCAACCATGAAGATGGACATGGGTGGCTCGGCAGCCGTCATCGGCGCCATCACGGCCGCTGCTGACCTGGAATTGGATGTCGAGGTGCACGCCATCTTTGCCGCGGTCGAGAACCTGCTCGGTGCCGCCGCCTATCGCACAGGTGACATCATCACCGCATCCAACGGCAAGACCATCGAGGTCCTCAATACCGACGCCGAAGGCCGCCTGACCCTGGCTGACGCTCTTATCTACACCTGCAAGCTGCAGCCCGACGCAATCGTCGACCTGGCCACGCTGACGGGCGCCTGCGTAGTAGCTCTGGGCCCCTCAGTGGCGGGAATCATGGGCACCGGACGCGGCCTGATCCGCGATCTCCGCAGTGCCGGCGACACCGCCGGCGAGCAACTGTGGGAGCTGCCGATGCCCGAGCAATACCGCGAGATGCTCAATAGCAAAGTGGCCGACATCAAGAACATCGGTGGCCGCTGGGGCGGTGCAATCACCGCGGGACTGTTCCTGAAGGAGTTCGTCGATAGCGACATCCCCTGGGCACACATCGACATTGCCGGCCCCTGCTTCATCGACAAGCCCCTGAAGGGCCAGCAGTTCGGCGGTACGGGTTTCCCCGTGCGGGCGCTGGTGGAGTGGCTCTCGGCCTAGGCGCGAAAGCCCGTTGCGACCAGGAAGATCTCGACGCTCTGAGTTCGGGTCGCCTTCGGCCGCACCGCCTTCAGCTTTTTGAACGACGACTTGAGCCGAGTGCGCAGCGCCGGCTCGTCTTCGCCCTGGAACACCTTGACCACGAGCGCACCGCCGCCGACCAGCGAGCCGGCAGCCAGAGCCAGGGCACGGTCGCATAGCTCGACCGAGGCAACGTGGTCCGCCAGGGCTACACCACTCGTATCGGGCGCCATATCGGAGAGGACCAGGTCGAAGGGCGGCACTCGTCCCTCGCTACGTTCGACCAGCAGTGCTGAGTCAAGAGCAAAGGCATCGTCCTGGACCACCAGGGCACCGGGCAGCGACGCAGTGATCGGCTTCAGATCCACCGCGACCAGCGTGCCACTGCTGCCGATGCGGCGCAGAACGTACTGGCTCCAAGAGCCGGGAGCAGCGCCCAGGTCGAGGACTCGTTGCCCCGAACGCAACAGGTGGAAGCGCTTGTCCAGTTCCTGGAGCTTGTAGACGCTGCGCGCCGCATAGCCCTCGCGGCGGGCTCGAGCGGCAAGTGCCTCGTCGCCCTGGTAGTTGGCTCGTCGCGCCACTACTCGGCTGCCTCAAGGGGCCGCCCGGCCGCGGCCTCGTCGATACGCAACCAGAGCTCCTCGCGACCGATCTTCTGCAAACTGGAGAACAGCATACTTGCCTCGCGCGGCACATCGAGGCCCCGGCAGATCAGCGCCTGGCGGTGCAGGCGCTTGTTCTTGGAGATCTTGTCGGCCTTGGTCAGGACCAGGAGACCAACCCGCCCAGCATCCTCGAGCCACTCGATCATCCGCTTGTCCAGGTCGGTGGGATCGCGCCGAAGATCCACCAGCACCACCACCAGCGCGAGTCTTTCCCGGCCGGCCAGGTAGTCACCGACCATTCGGTCCCACTTGTCGGTGACCGCTCGCGGCACCTTCGCATATCCGTAGCCCGGCAGGTCCGCGAACACCAGGCTCGAGCCGCGCCGCGGAACCTCGAAGAAGTTGATGCTCTGGGTGCGACCGGGCGTCTTGCTGACCCTGGCGATGCTCGAACCGCCCACCAGCGTGTTGAGGCACGAAGACTTGCCGACATTGGAACGCCCGACGAAAGCGATCTCGGGGCGGCCTTCGGCAGCTGGCCACTGCTGGCGCGCAAAGGCCGACAGCATGAAGCGGGTCGAAGCTTTCCCCATCAGCGCACCATACCGCTGATCGCCGGGTCATCGGGACTATGACATTGCAGACAGACCCGGCCCTCGCCCTGGCCGAAGCGCCAAGCCTCCGGTGCCTCGCTCCAACTGCGCGGGTGGGGATTGACGAAGCTGTGACAGTCCAGACAGGAACTCTGCTCATGGCAGGAATTACAGGTCTCCAGGGAGCGTCGGGCCGTATGGCTGTGATGCTCGGGCCCGGCAATCTCTCCCAACTCACCACGCCAACCCGCTGGGTGGAAGCGAGACTGGCCGGGTGGATCAGCAGTGATTCCCGGGAAGCTCCCCGGGGTGACCCCAGCCTGTGCGTGGCAGTCACTGCAGAAGCTGCTCTGGTCGTGGCATGCCTGGCAATCCAGCGTTCGACGGCCGGCTTCGAGACCATGCGTCATGACCCAGTCCGCTGGATGCAGGTCCTGCCGGGGGGCCTTGCCGTCATGACAGTCAAGGCACACCGCGGGACTGTGGCAGGAACTACAGGCCTCCGGCGCAAGCCGCGCGGCGGTCGAGTGACCGCGCGACCAACTCGGGTCGTAGTGGTTGTCAGGACGGAAGCGTCCACGCGGGGCAAGCTGGTCGTGTCCACTCGCCGCCGTGATCAGCAGGCCTCCGCGCCCCTGGAGGTGGCAGGTGGCGCATTCTGATGGCGCCTTGGCACCATCGTGACAGCCCAGGCAGGTAGACATAGAGGGCAGGTGCGACCGGGTCGCAAGGTCCGCCTCGGGGACACCGCCGTGGCAGTGCAGGCAGGGAACCCCTTGATCCGTGTGCAACTGGTGACTGAAGGTGATCCGGGCCGGCGGCACCTTGACGGGCAACGGCACCGGCACTTCCGCGTCGCCATCCTGGAACCCCGCGTGGCAGGTGCTGCAGGCAGCAGGGGGATACAGGTCCGCAGCACCAGGTTGGTCGATGAGGTGGCAGATTCCGCACTGCTCATGTCCCGGTAGATTCCGGTCCCGCGCGTCCGTGCTGCTGGTCACCGCGCCGTGGCACAGCGTGCATTGGGCACCCATCTCCAGGTGACGGCGATGGCTGAAACGCAGCGGCAGATCCTGCTCGGGATACACCGCGCTGCTGGGATGTCCGCCGGTATTGCTCAGCACCGCCCTGGCAGCAGAGCGAGCGGCGGAGCGTGCCTCTCTGTCTCCGGCTGCCTGTGCAGCTGTTGGCGTGCCAGCCAGCAGGGCCACCAGGATTGCCCCTAGCAGCAGGACTGGAGCGTACCGACGTCTCACTGGTCTTGCCCTCGCACACCGATTCCGCCGACCAGTCCAGCAGCAACGGGATCTGCGCCGAGCTCGGGCTCGATGGTCGCCAACAGCAATGCAGGCTGCCAGTCCTCGAGTCGGGCCGAGGCCTTGTCCCCTCCCCGACCCGGCACACGCCGTACGCCCAGCAGGAGATCCAGCGAACTGGTGACCTGGAACTGGTTTTCCAGCCAGGGGCTGAACACTGCACGACCAGCAACCACCACCCGAAGCCACGGCAAAGGACGAATGCGCAGGTCCAGGGAAGCGGAGCCATAATTGCCTGCCAGCTGCGGTTGCAAGTCGAACCCATAGCGCTGCAGGTCACCACGCAACCGGACCCGGAGCCGACCCTTCGGAGTGGTTAGCTGCAGGGCCAGGTGTAGCGCCTGCTTGTCGCCACCAGTCCCCATGACGATTCGCTCACCGAACTCAATTGCAAGGAATGACAACGGCTGCACCCGAATGCCGAACCGTTGCGCAGCGGAAGCCCGGCCAGACTCCGGCCGGGGGACATTGTCCCGGGTCACCGCAGGGGGATAGATCTGCGCGCCACCGCCCGCCCACAGAGAGATCCAGGAAAGGGGCTGCAGGCGCAGTTCCCCACGCACGCTGTCATAGGGGTCGGTGGTGAATACCGAGAACAGCTCGTTCGCATCAAAGGCAGCCTGCCAGTGTGCGTACTCGACTCCCAGGCCAAGCCACCGCACGGGCCGCGCATCCACGGCCACGAGCACTTCTTCGAGACGGCGTCCAAGCAGGTCCACGACCAACTCGCCATCAATGTTGAGCCGCCCAGCAACCCCCTTGTGGAAGTCAAAGCTCAACTGCCGCCGGGCCAGCTCGCCATCACGGAAGCGTTCCTGGAAGCCCAGGCGCGCCTGGGTGAACGGCAGCCCGATGGCACGCAAAGCCACCCCGTAGGCCCAGTCCCTGCCCCAGCCGGTGACGTTCTGCTCGTCGTCCGGCAAGACGACGACACGGCTGCGCAGGGGTACGCCGCCATACGCCTCGACTCCGAGATGACGCAGGTTGAAGCGGGCCAGCACCCCGTCAAAACGCAGCAGGCCTGCGGCGCCGCCCACCGCCAGCAGCTGCCGGCCAAGCCGCACTGAAGACCAGCGGCTTGCCGGAGCAACATCGACAAACGCGTACAGGACTTCGCCACGAAACCCCGGCCGCTCGAGGTCGCCACCACCGCGCAGCGCAGCCTCGAACGCGATCCGGCGGCGGGGATGATCGTCGCGAATCGCAAAGCGAAAGCTCTGCCAGAGCGGATGCCGCGAGATCACCTCATCGTGGGCCGAGCGAAACTGCAACAGGCGATACTCGGTGCGGGCGGAGGCCGACAGGAAGAAGCCGCTGCCACTACCCTTGAGGTAGTCCAGCGCGGCCCCCCCATCGAAGCCGGTAGCCCGCACTCCGCCGAGGGATTGGCCAGCTGGCTCAGCACCTAGGGCTGGCGCCACCTGCACGCAGGCAGCGAGCACCAGCATGGCGAGCAGCCCCCGGGCCCCCGGCCAGCACAGGAGGCGCACCCGAGCCATCAGTTGTTCTCCGCGCCCTGGGCGACCCAGGAATAGATGAGGCTGATCTGCTCGGGCTGCAGCGGTTGGCTGTCGCGGATAGGCGGTGGCATCGGCGCCTGGAAGAAACCCCAGACCGGATCGCTGGCACCACAGCCGAGAATCTTGTGTAGCAGGTAGGAGTGCTCCGGCACGCCGGGCTCGACTCGAGCCATGTCGTCGCCGTAGCCCAGCAGGTTGGCTACTCCCACGAGCTGCTCGTATGCCTCGCTCACGGTCAGCGTGAGCTTGCCCAGTTGCTTGATGGTGTGACAGTCGGCGCAGTTGTCCAGGAAGATCGGCAGAAGGTCGGAGGAAAAGGACACCGGCTTCTCGCTGAGAGCCAGCCAACTGAGGTCACAGTCCGAAGTAGCCGTGTCATCATCACCTGCCGAATCGTCGTCACCTGCCGAGTCGTCGTCGCCTGCCGAGTCGTCGTCGCCTGCCGAGTCGTCGTCATCCGCCGAATCGTCGTCAGACAACGATGCATACATCGCTCCGTCAGTGACACGGGCACAACCAGCCGCCAGGACAAGCAGAACCAGCAACGACAGGAGCGTAGTAAGCCTTTGGTACGAGCTGGGAAGAGGGCTCTGCATCCGCGGGGGCAATGGTTGCAGAAAGTCCAGCTACGAGCAAAGAGCACAAGCATGCCCCTTGTCGGGCAGTAGCTGAAGCGACAGGCTGCTACCCTGCCTGGGAGGATGACGATGAGTCGCTACACCGAAGCACAGACAGGCGACAACCAGACCATGAAGGTCGAGGGCCTGGACAACCGCAAGGTCTACTTCGTCTCCGACCTGCACCTGGGGGACGGATCGCACGCCGACGCCTTCCAGGCCAAAGACGAGTACTTCCTCGAGTTCCTCGACGAGGTCGGCCGAGAGGCCGCCACGCTGGTCGTTCTGGGCGACGCGCTGGACTTCGAGCAGGCCTGGTACTTCAGCCGCATCATGCGCGCGCACCGCGAAGTGGTGACCAAGCTCACGAAGCTGGCGGACACGATCCGGGTCGTCTACGTGTTCGGCAACCACGACCCTGACATTCTGCTGTTCAAGGACCTCCTGAAATGGGACCTGTGCAACAAGGTGATTGTCGACAAGCACATCCTGGCGGTACACGGCTACGAGTTCGACCCCTACGTCGCCGAGCACATGGAAGAATCCAGCTTCTGGGCCCGCACCATGATGCTCTACGAGCGGCTGTTCAAGACGTGGATCCGCCTGCCCCTGCGCGACAACTACACCTTCTCAAACCGCGCCTGCCACTACATCTTCCTGTGGATCTCCAGGGCGACCCGCCTGGTGCGTTGGCTGGGTCCGAAACTGGGGCGCCCGGACATGGGTATGGAGTGGGAAAACTGGGTACACCTGTGGACTCGCGGCGTGCTCGGCGACCCCATGGGCATTACCCGGCCAGCCCTGGCGTCCCTCGAAGACCACCCGATTTACGACACGGTGATCTGCGGCCACAGCCACCTGCCTGGCATCGTCGTCAACGACGCCGGCAAGTGCTACATCAACCTCGGCTCCTGGTCGTTCGGAAACTCCCAGTACGGGATCTGGGATGGCGAGGAATTTCGCTTACAGGACTGGATCTCAGGCCGCCGGATCCGCGACGAGAACTACCGCCCGATCTTCGAAGGTCAGACCGACCGCACCTTTGAGCAATGGTTCCAGAACCAGTACCTCGGCTACCTGCGCTTCCGCTGCGGTGAAGAGGCCTTGCGCGAGGGCGTTCGCCCGCGACCCTTTGCACTGTCGCGGCTGAAAACGAACCAGCCCGAGCGGACCGCCGAGATCGACACGCTCAGCGGCGAGTTCCAACCCGTTGCGGCCGGCGAGGACAGCCCGTGATTGTCGACGGCGTCCCCTTTCGCACGGTGGACTGGCAGGATGGCGAGCTGGTGCTGATCAACCAGCCGGCACTACCGCATCGCTTCAGCCTGTGGCGAACCCGCGACTACCGCGAAGCTGCCACAGCGATCTCGACCATGGTTGTGCGGGGAGCAGGGGCCATCGGCGCAACGGGAGCCTACGCCGTCGCCCTGGCAGCTCAACAGGCTCCCGAACACGGCTTCGACGACTTTGTCGCCACTGCAGCTCAGGTTCTCTCGGCAACTCGACCCACCGCCCAAAACCTGTTCGCGGGGATCCGCCACGTCGAGCAGGCGATCTCCGGGGCCGGCGGGGAATCCCATCCCGAACAGAGCCGCGATGCGGCCCTCACCGCGGCCCGCCAGTTCGCCGATGCCGATGCCGCAGCATGCGAAGCCATCGGCATGCACGGCGCCGAGTTGCTACAGGACGGCTGGGGCGTAGGCACCCACTGCAACGCCGGATGGCTGGCCTTTGTCGACTGGGGCAGCGCCCTGTCGCCGATCTACCAGAGCCACCGTCAGGGCAAGAAGTTGCGCGTGTTTGTCGACGAAACCAGGCCACGCGGACAGGGTTCGCGTTTGACCGCGTGGGAGTTGGCGGGCGAGAGCATCGAACATGTCGTCATCGCCGACAACGCCTTCGCCCACTTCGCCGCACGGGGCGAAATCCAGGCGGTAATCACCGGTGCAGACCGGATCGCCGCCAATGGCGACGTCGCCAACAAGATCGGCACCTTCGGCCACGCCGTGATCTGTCGCCACATTGGCATCCCGTTTTACGTCGCCTTCCCATCCTCTACGGTCGATGCCGATTGCGCCCACGGCGACAACATCCCAATCGAAGAACGCAGCGCAGACGAGGTCCGGTGGACCACCGGCGAAGACAGCGACGGGACAATCCGCCAGGTGCGAACCACGCCTGTAGGCAGCGCCGCGCGCAACCCGGCATTCGACGTAACTCCCGCCGAACTGGTGGACGGCCTGATTTCGGAATCCGGCATCTACCCCGCCTCGAGCGAGGGAGTAAGGGCCCTCCTGCAGGCCTCCCAGAGTTGATTTGACAGGGGCACGAGGGCAGGCATACCCTCACGACCCCTTGAGTATTCTGTCACGCGCACGCACGAGGACGGGGCATGACCAGCCAGCGCAGCGAGACGATGGGTGAGACAGCCAGGCCCACCGCAACGACCTTCTCCTCTGCGGCCCTGGCGGCCACGCTGCTGGATCGATCGCCGCTACTCGTATACGCCATCGACCTGCACGGCCGGGTCCTGCTGATGAACCGGGCGCTCTGCGAAACAACCGGTTGGAGCGAGACCGACTGCCCCGATCTGGACGCACTGCTGGAGCGGCTGTACCCCGATCCTGAGTACCGCGAGGTGGTTCGCCGGGTACACCTGGGGAGTTCGCGTAACTCACAACTCACGGATACCGAATTGACCTTGCGCGGCAGCGATGGCAGCGAGCACCTCGTCTCCTGGAGCACTGGCTGGCTGACCGACCGAGAAGGCAAGGACCTCGGCTATGCGTTCTTCGGTTCCGACGTCACGACTGCCCGCAACCTGCGGCACCTGCTGTTTCTGTTTCGCTCGGCCGTCGAGAACGTCACCGAGGGCGTCATCGTCACTGATCCGGCAGGCCGCATCATCGCCTGGAACAGCGGTGCAACCGAGCTACTTGGGCATGAGTCGCGGGACATGGAAGGGCGACTGCTCGCGGAGTTGTATGGCGACAATGAGGCGCTCGCCCACGAGCTCGAGAACGCATTGAGTGAAGGTGGCTTTTTCACGGGCACGTTCGAGGTTGCCCGCTCCGATAGCTCAACCCGCAGCCTGCATGTCCGGATCAGGCGACTCGAGATCGGCGCTGGCGCCCAGGCGGCACGGCTTTGCGTGCTGTCCCCGCCGAGTCGCGAAGACAAGTTGTCCGCGCAGATCGCACAACTCGAGCAGCAATTGCACCAACAGGTCGCTGCATTCGAACAACAGCTGCAGCAGGCAACCGAGGCAGGTGCTCAGCAAGAGTCTCGAATTGGCGAAATGGGCAAGGAACTCCGCGAAGCGACAGCCTCAGCGGAAGAGACCCTGGAAACCGTCCGCCGGGAGGCCAAGCACGAAATTGCTTCGGTACAGGAGAGCCTCAACAGCAACAAGGGCCGGGTCGACGAACTGCTGTCGCGCAACGAGAACCTGCGTGACCAGTTGCGAGACGCAGAAGCGAGAGTCGCCGCCGGCGAGACTCGGGCTGGCGACGCCGAACGGGAGTGCACAGCAGCCGAGCACAGGTCCGAAGCAGCCAATGAACGGGCGGCCGAAGCACAGGACAGGACAGCCGCGGCCGAAGCACAGGTAAGCGAAGCCGAAGCCAGAATCGTAGAGATCGAGCAGAGCGGCGCTTCCCTGAAAGCCTCCCTGGCCAAAGCCGAAGACGACGTCGAGTCCGCAAAGGCCGAACTCAATTCCCAGGAACAAGAGTTGGAACGACTGGGCACTGCGCTGGCAGAGAGCAGAGTCGCTCTCGAGAGCAGTCAACTGGAGACCGTCGAGTTGACCCGAAAGTTGGAAGCTGTCCAGGACGCACAGCGTGTCGAAGGCGACAAGGCACTCGAGGAGGCACAGGACCGGTGGGACCGGGAACGGCAGGGGCTCGACGAGCAGCACCGTGGCCAGATCGAAACCATGCGGAAGAGACTCGCCTCGGAACGACTCGCTCTCGAAGATCAACTCAGCCTCGACATCCTGGCGGCCGAGGAGAGGGCTGCAGCCGAACGCGGCAAGGTGGTGGACGGCCACGAGCGTGAGCGAGGAGAGTGGGAGTCGGCCATGGCAATCGCCGAAGCCGATGCTGAAACGCGCTACCGCGCCGAAATCGAAGTTCTCCGTCGTCGCCTCGACAGCGGCGGCGGCCTACAGACACACCTGCTGGCTTCGCGCGCCGTCGCCGTCGCCGCCGCCAACATGAGCGGCGTGGTGGTCGGCTGGAGCGGCGGAGCGGCGGAGCTCGATGGTCGCAACGAAGAGTCGGCGCTCGGCTCACTCATCCACCAGGATGTCCTGCGTCTCAAGGGCGTCGACTGGAAGAGCCTGGTAGGAAAAATTATCATCGCCGGGCACCTGGAACAGGAGCATGTGTTGGTCCGCGCCGACGGTAAGCACAAGCGCCTACTGCTGATTGCCGACCTGGTCAAGGGCGCGGGCGGCAACCCCATCGGCCTCACCGAATTCCTGGTACCGCGCATGTCTGGGGAGCTCAATGAGGCCGAGATCACCGACGTCTCCGACATCATGGAGCTGGTTGCGGAGGACGACACCGAATCCATGAGCCTGCGCGGCGCACTGGGGGACATGGAGCCACACGACGAGAACCCCGCTGACAAGAGCGGCGACAGCGAGACCCCAGCAGATAGCCTCGCGGACAACAAGACTGCTGCAAGTCCTGGCCGGGCGAAGAAGACCACTGCCAAGAAAACGACTGCCAAGAAAACCAACCCCAAGACCACTGCCAAGAAAACCAGCGGCCGAAAGAAGGGCTCGACCAGCAAGAAGGCAGCGGGCAAGAAGCGCGCAAGCCGCAGCAAGAGCACGTCCTGAGGTCCCATCACCGACAAGGGTTTCCATGAGCAGCGTCCTCCCATTCCGCGCCCACCTACCGCCCACCGAGCATGCCGCGGCCATCGCCTCGGTGCCCTATGACGTCGTCGACTCGAAGGAGGCCCTGCAGCTCGCTGATGGCAACCCACTCAGCTTTCTGCACGTCATCCGCCCGGAAATCGACCTGGCTCCGGGTACGGACTTGTACGCTGACGTGGTCTACCAGCAAGCGAGCGAAGCGCTCGAGCGATTTCTGGACGATGTGCCCTACTCCGAAGCCCAGCAGCCAATCATGCTCGTGTACCGGCTGGCAACGGCTGAGCACAGCCAGGTCGGGGTCGTCGCCGGATGCTCGGTCGATGAATACGACGATGGCCTGATCGCCATCCACGAACGCACCCGCCAGGCCAAGGAAGACGACCGGGCAAGGCACGTGCTGACCATGCGCTGCCAAGCCGAGCCGATCTTCCTCGCCTACCGCGGGCAGGCAGCCATCGACGCACTCGTGAGTGAGACCATGAAGTCCCCTGCCCTGTATGACTTCGAGGCCACGGACGGAGTCCACCACACCATCTGGCGGGTCGAGCGTAGCGACGAACTGATCAGCGCCTTCGAGGCGGTGCCTCGGCTCTATGTCGCCGACGGCCACCACCGTGCGAAGTCGGCCTCGCGGGCGCGCGAAACGCTGCGCGCAGGCAATCCGCACCACGACGGCAGCGAGGGATATAACCGCGTGATGGCCGTGGTGTTTCCCGACGACCAGTTGGCGATTCTTCCCTACAACCGGGTCATCACCGATCTCGGTGGGCGCAGCCCCGACGAGGTGATCGCCGCCATCAACAAGCGTTTCCCGCTGCAGCCCTCGGGCGCGGCGCCCGGGACGCGGGGTCAGTTCTGCGTGTTTGCAGCTGGCTGTTGGCAGAGCTTCCGCATCCCTGCGCCAGCTGACAGCGTGATCGGAGACCTGGACGTGTCCCTCCTGCAGAACGAGATCCTGGCGCCGCTGCTGGACATCACGGATCCCCGCACCGACTCGCGCATCGCCTTCGTCGGCGGAGCCCGTGGGACCGCGGAACTAGAGCGCCGAGCGACCGCGACAGGCGGCGTGGCCTTCTCCCTGTTCGCCACCTCTCTCGCCGAGTTGTTTGCCGTCGCAGACGCCGGCGAAATCATGCCGCCCAAGTCCACCTGGTTCGAGCCGAAACTGCGCTCCGGCCTGTTCGTTCACCGACTCTGAGACCCCGAGGCAACGATGCGTGTACTCATCGCCGACAAGCTGCCAGAAGCTGCAGTCACCGCTCTGCAGGAATCCGGCTGCGAAGTAGGCTTCCAACCGACCCTGAAGAGCGACACCCTGCAAGCCGAACTACAGGCCCACCCCTGGCAGGTGCTCATCGTCCGCAGCACGAAGGTCACCGGCGAGATGCTGCAAGCCAGTGCCCTGGGCCTGGTAGTGCGCGCGGGAGCCGGTTTCAACACCATTGACGTGGACACCGCGAGCAAGTGCGGAATCTTCGTCGCCAACTGTCCCGGACGTAACAACCTGGCGGTCGCCGAACTGACCATCGGCCTGCTCATCTCCCTGGACCGACGCATCCCTGATGCGGTCGCCGATCTTCGCGCAGGTCGCTGGAACAAGGCTGAGTACAGCAAGGCACGGGGACTCGCCGGCCGCACGCTGGCCGTGGTCGGTGCCGGGCGCATCGGCCTCGCTGTAGCGGCCCGAGCCCGAGCACTGGGCATGAAGGTTGTCGCCTGGAACGTCGTGCCCGACCCACGCGAAGAATTGGGCGCAATGGGTGCACGACTGATCGACGACCTGTACGAGGTCCTGCGCCAGGCAGATGCTGTGACGGTGCACCTCGCGGCAGTACCGGAGACAATCGGTTTTGCCGACCGTCGATTCTTCGAGGCGCTACCCGAAGGCGCCTACTTCATCAACACCTCGCGCGCCGAGGTCGTCGACGAGGAGGCACTACTGTGGGCTGTCGAGGAGCGTGGCGTGCGCGCCGGCCTCGACGTGTTCGAGGGCGAGGGTTCCGGGGGCAAAGGCGAGATCGACGCAGCGCTGCTTCAATCGCCGAACATCTGGGCGACACCTCACATCGGCGCATCCACGCAGCAGGCCCAGGAGGCGGTCGCTCGAGAGGCCGTCCGACTGGTCTTCACCTACCGCTCCAGCGGCCGGGTGCCGAGCGTCAACGAGGCGGCCCAGGAGAACCCGGGCCACCTGCTGGTAGTCCGGCACCGCAACGAGATCGGCGTGCTCGCCCACGTGTTCGCCGCACTTCGCGACGCCGGCATCAACGTCGCCGAGACCGAGAACCTGGTCTTCCAGGGCGAGACGACCTGCCTGGCGAGGCTGTCGGTGAGCAGGGTGCCAGGCCCCGAGGTCCTCAGCACCATCAGGGACGATTGCGAGGCGGTCCTGTCCGTCGACACCTTCAGCGACGGAGCCTCTCTATGACTCAGCGAATCCACAACTTCTCAGCCGGCCCCAGCGCACTGCCTCTGCCGGTATTGGAACAGGCCCAACGCGAGCTGGTCGACTTCCAGGGCACCGGCATGTCACTGATGGAATCCAGCCATCGCTGGCCGGTCTACGACAAGGTTCACAACCAGGCAATCGAAGACATCTCAGCGCTCCTGTCGCTACCCGAGGACTACCAGGTGCTGTTCATGGGGGGAGGCGCACGCGCACAGTTCGCCCTGGTACCGATGAACCTGCTGGCCGAGGGATGTGCGGCTTACATGACCACCGGACGCTGGGCCGAGGGGGCCTACAAGGAAGCCTGCAAACTGGGCGCCGCCGACGAGATCTACAACAGCGGCGACAGCAACCATGACCACGTTCCGCAACCGGGTCAGTGCAGCGTGCCCGCTGATGCGGCCTTCCTCCACTACACCAGCAACAACACGATCTACGGCACCCAGTTCCAGCACACCCCGCAGGCAGGAGACGTGCCCCTGGTCTGCGACATGTCGTCAGACATTCTCAGCCGTCCCATCGACGCGAGCCGCTTTGCCCTGATCTACGCCGGCGCACAGAAGAACATGGGCCCATCGGGCGTGACCTGCGTAATCATCCGCAAGGACTTGCTGGCTCACTGCCCGGACAGCATCCCCGAGACCTTCAACTACCGGAATATGGCGGCCAAGAACTCGCTTCTGAACACGCCGCCGGTGTTTCCCATTTACATGGTTGGCCTGGTCGCGGCGCACCTGCGCGCGCTTGGGGGACTCGAGGCTGTCGCCGCAGTCAACCAGAGCAAGGCCGCGCTCATCTACCAGGTCATCGACAACTCAGGAGGCTTCTTCCGCGGCCACGCACGCAAGGACAGCCGCTCGCTCATGAACGTCACCTTCCGGCTGCCCAGCGCCGAACTCGAGGCTGCCTTCGTATTGGAGAGTGAGGCCGCAGGAATGAAGGGACTGAAAGGACACCGCTCAGTTGGCGGCCTGCGCGCGTCGATCTACAACTCGGTTCCCTTGCAGTCGGTGCAGGCCCTGGTGGCGCTGATGGAAGACTTCCAGGCTCGCAAGGGCTGAGCTACCAGTCGATCTCGTCGTCGGCGGCGGTAGGCTCTTCCTTCTTGTCTTCCTTGTCTTCCTCTTCGGGCTTCAAGGCGTCCTTCTTCTTCTCGACTGCTCTCTTGTCGACGTCGTCTGCGTAAGGGTCCCAGTTGACCGCTTTTTTCTCTTTCAACGCCTCGGCATCGGCCTTCTCCTGGTCCGACAGGCCGGTCTTCGTCACCTCAGCACCGCAGTGTCCTGGCGCAGTCTCGAAGTTCACGAATACCTGCTCCGACTGCAGCTTAAGTTGCACGACGACGCCCCCCGGCGCGGCCCAGTTGATAGCCGTTCCCTGGCTGCCTCCTTCGCCGTAGCTGCGCTCAATGGCGCGCTTGATCTTCTTCAGGTCGGCCGGTGTTTCAAAGGCACGAAAGCGCAAGCCCACCAGTTTGCCCTCATCGAGAATCGCGCTGACAAATCCCTCGACTCCCCACACGCTTGCCGTGGCGTCGAGCAAATCGTCACTCATCTCCCGTGCGTTGGGCAACTGCACGAGCACTTCACCCACAGACTGGCACCAACTCAGACCCAAGGGCAGAGCAGGCTCCTTCGCCGCAGCGGCGCTGGGCAAGGCGATACAGAACACGAGCAACAAGGGCAAAAGGCGGTTCTTCATGGCAGATTCTCCGCGGTGATCCGGTCCCCAGCCGGCAGGCAAGCAATAGTCTCTGCGGGAGCGCAGGTCAACTGTTCGTAGACCGCCCGACCGACCTCGATTCAGGCTAGCCTGCCGCCGTGACCCATCCTCCGCCCGATCAGACCCTACGGCTCGAGACAGCGGACGGCGTCTCCCTGGAAGCAGCACAGGTACATCCCGCCGAAGCCTGCGGCACGCTCGTCGCGTGTCACCCCCACCCGCTGATGGGGGGAACGATGGACAGCAAGGTCATCCACACTCTGTACCTGGCCTTCCGCGACCAGGGCTTCCGCGCCTTACGCTTCAACTTTCGCGGCGCCGGAGGCTCCGGCGGCTGCCACGACGGAGGGGATGCTGAGCGCCTCGACGTCGAGGCCGCATGGGAGTACATCAACGACGACACTTCGGAAGACCGGCTCCGAGTCCTCGGCGGCTACTCGTTCGGCTCCTTTGTGGGCCTCGGCTTTGCGGCCAACCAACCGGGCTGCAGCCACAGGATCGGCATCGCTCCCCCCCTGAGCTTCGACTACGACTACAGCTTCCTGCTCGACGCCGAGGACCGGCGCCCGCTGTACCTGGTGCTGGGCGACGAGGACCCCTACTGTCCGCAGGATCTCCTCGAGGACCTGGTCACGCAACTACGGGCGCGCTCGGTACCGGTAGATGCCACCCTCATCCCGGGCGCGAACCACATGTTCGACCGCAAGGGAGTTGTGCTGCGCCAGGAGCTCTCCCGCATCGCAGCGACGATCAGCGGACGGCCCTGGGGGCCGCCACGCTATCCGACGCGGCACCTGTAGATCGGAACCGCGACCAAAATACCCCTTGCCGGGATTCCGAAACGGACCCACCGTGACATTCGTGTCAACGCCCCCTCGGCGGGCCGGACACCGATGTCGCAGTCACTGTGGCGACAGCGGCGAGCAGTACTTCAGTTGGGTTTCGAACCTCACAATATGGACACGGTAAACAGGCACATGAAAGGGAATTGTAGTTCTCGTGCCGGAGCGTGCCCGGACATGGCACGACGCTTGCTGAAGGATCGCTGTGATTGTCGGATTGACTAGCGACGACGAAAGGGGCTTTGACACATGGGACAAGTTGCACGCCTTGCAGAATTAACCGACCTCCCCGAATCTGAACGGCCGGGACGACACACCCTCGTGGGTGAGGCTCGAGTCGTGTTCAACCTGCTCGGGATGGTGTCAGACATCGTGCTCGACCTGGACATGCCCATCAGCCGCGCGCGGGACCTGTTCACGCTGGCCCTGTATGACCGCGCCGAGAAGCGCTATCGCACCAGTACCCGCGTGTCCCTGGCCTTCGACACCGCTCTTCGCACCGTCAAGAAGATCAAGAAACGCTACAAGGATGGCGCAGTCGAGCAGGGCGATGGCCCCATGTTCAACCTGCGCCGCAAGGTCTACTTCATGCTGCTCGACAACGAGATGAGCCTCGAGGAGATCGCGCGCCGGCTGCCTATCAACTACGAGGTCAACTACGCGCGCTTGTCGGTCGAGACCCTGATGAGCCAGGGCCTGTGCGAAGAGATCGATCACGGTCGTGGCCGCATCACCTATGGCGCCGTCATTCCCGAAGGCTACGTCAACTTCTTCCGCGAGGACCACGAGGCGGTGCTGCTCGGCTTCGAGCGTTTCCTTTCCGCCGTCCGCAAGGTGGTGCGCCACCGACTGCTACGCGGAAACAGCGAAACAGCGATGGCTCGCGGCTTCGTGGCACGCATCCGGGCAGAAGATTGCACGGAGCTGACCGACGACCTGCGGATCGCTGTCGTGCGTACCCTTATGGAGTACGAACAGCGTGCTGCGGACCTCGATGACGACGAGATCAAGCCGATGGAGATACTGGTAGGACTCGCACCCAGCTAGACTGTTGTTCGCAGAACACCAACCAGTTCCGAAAGAGGCTGCTGAAATGTCCCTCCCCAGTAACCGACGACCCTGGCTTCTGCTTATCGCCGCCCTCATCGTGGGCGGCTGTGTTGGCTCCGCCGAAATCGGCAACTCCCCCTACCCCGACGACGGCGAGTGGATCGAAGATGACGACGGCGAGGCACTCGGAGTTGCTGAATCCGACTACGAGACTCGCGCTGCCCTCGCCAGAGACGTAGCCCCCGACGAGGGTGACCCCGAAGCGGAAGGCCTGATCATCGCCCCCGAAGTGATGACCGGCTACGTCGGCGAGACCCTGCTGCTCGACCTTGTGCTGAGCAATCCCGATCTCGGCGAACTGCGCCCTGCATCCCTTCCCGAGGAGGCGGTGTTCGAGGCCCACGCCGGGGGCGCCTCGGTCGAGTGGGTTCCTGACCCGCGAGACGTCGGCCAACACGACTTCGTGTTCCTGGTCGTCGACGCCAATGAGCCCGACCTGGTGCTGGCACAAAAGACCATCCTGGTCTCGGTGCTGCCGCGCTTCTCGCTGGTCGAGTACGGCTTCTAGCCACTCTTTGCGGGGCTGGTCGGCCTCAGTGGCGGCGCCGGACGCAACCTGTACAGAACCCATCCCGGTCCATTCGCGACACGCACCGCTGCCAGGCGAAGATAGTCGTGCATCCCCGGCTCCCGGAACTCAGGCGTAGTATCGGTAAGCAACAGGTACTCTGCGCCCAGCCCCTGCAGCTTGCGGAGTTCCCGTGCCGGCAGTCGGGTTCGATGCCAGCCGCGCCGGTCGATAGCGTAGATGACGGTCTGCGGATGCTGGTCGACTACCACGACAGACTGACGCCTGGGTAGGACGGCCGCGACCCCCAGGGAGAGTCCTTCAATTCGCGTGTCCCGCTGCAGCGATTGGCTGACAAAGCCCCGCCCCACCTGCAGCGAGAGGACGGTCACAAGCAACACTGTGACGGCGATGCCGGCCCGCATCCGCCCCGACAGGGCTCCCCACTGGGCGAGGCGGCGAGCAGCATCCACCAAGGCGGCACCGCACAACACCGAAGCAAACGGCACAAGAGGCAACTGGTAGTAGTTGTGCAGGCGGAAGCCTTCGGCCAGGACCACCGAGCCCGCCGCAAGCAGCAGCACCGCGACAACATAGAGCCGTAACTCCGGCGTCCGACGCGCAATGAATGCTCCACGACAAAGCAGGATCACGCCCAGCGGACTCAGGGTCTCGGCGGCGGCAGCCCCGAAGATGGCCCTCCAGGTCGCCAGGCTGAACCACACCGTCGGCGTTCCCCACTTGTGCGCACTTTTTCCCCACAGACCAAAGCTCGCGCCCTCGGCCGCGAGGACCTCGTGGGCATGCCAGTACCAGAGTGTGGGCACCACGAGCGCGGGCAGGAGGGTCAACAACAGCACTGGCAGAGCCGCTCGGCCGCGGCGCACCAACCACAGGAACGGGATCAGCGGCAGGAACAGGGCCATCGTGCCTTTTGCCGCGATGGCCAGCCCAAGCGCAAAGCCGGCAAGCAGGCCGGTAGCCCAGAACGGTCCTGGCTTAGGCTCGGCAGCTGCATCAGCACGTTCGACCGCTACGAGCAGTAACAACACCGCCAGCGCATCGGGCTGGATGTTGCGTGAGAACACCAGGGCAAGGGGCGAGAAGGCGTACAGCAAGAGGTACACCCAGGGCGGTCCGCGCAACCGGCGGCGCACCAGGGACAGCAGAACCATGCCGCCGAGCAACCAACAGAGAATGGACAGCAGCCGCGGCCAGGTGGGATCGGGCAGGTAGTCCTGGCCGAGAGCACGCCACAGGCCACCCACCATCGCGGCGTAGATCGGCAACTCAGACTCGACGTAGCCGGCTTCGGGACCCGCCCAGTCGATTCGGGGATGCAGTACGTCGATGCCCTCACGCATCATGTTGCGAGCGATGCTCGCCGTGTCGGCCTGGCGCACGTGGTGTGCATCTACCGGCGGCGAACTGAGCCCTGGTAGCCGCAGCGACACGGCGATCACCACCAGGACGAGCAGCGAGACCATGCCCGGAAGGGCGAAACGACGCGGAGAGCTGGGCTGCGATGCGGTCATCGGGGAAAGGCCCCAGCAATCCTATCAGGAGCACATCGAGTGTCGCTTCGCGCGCTACAGATGCTACGAACTATCCCCAAAGAACAATCTGAACCCATTGTAATTACTTTTATTTACCCGGAATCGGGTATAACTGTTGCGTCGTCGCGGTATGAACACCACTCTTAGAGGAGCCGAAGCGATGCCGGATCGGAGAAGTACCTCTCTTAGTCCCGGTTTCCGGGACCACCTCCTGGCCATCGTGGACATCACGGAACCCGAACTCGCGAAGGTCATTGCCGATCTACTCGATCACTGGTCAGAAACTCTCAGTGAGTTCGTGGTTCGGCGGCACAAGGAGCTACAGCGCAGCGGAATCCCGAATCGCCTTGCCTACAGCCAGATTCGCGAAGAGGTAAGCAGGCGGCGTTTCATGGCAGACCCCCTCTCGGAAAGACAGGTTCGACGGCTGCTGTACGGCTGAACTCGAACCACAGCAACAAAGGCTAGCAACATGTGTGGAATTGTCGGCTACATCGGTGAGCGTCGCCCGGTGCCCATCCTCCTCGAAGGGCTGAAGAGGCTGGAGTATCGAGGCTATGACAGCGCCGGAGTCGCCACCATGAACGGTGGCGGCGCGCTACAGATGTGGAAGCGCGCTGGCCGGGTGCGCGAGCTGGAGCATGCGTTGCCAGACGAACCGCCGCCAGCCACCGTAGGGATCGCCCACACGCGCTGGGCAACTCACGGCCCACCCTCGGAGAGCAACTCCCATCCTCATCTCAGCGCCGACGAGCGCATCGCAGTGGTCCACAACGGCATCATCGAAAATCACTCGAGCCTGCGCACCATGCTGATGTCGGAAGGCGTGGTCTTCCGCTCGGAGACCGACACCGAGGTACTGCCACATCTCATCGCTCGCTTCTACGAGGGTGACCTGCAGGCCGCGGTGAAGCAGGCACTCCGACTGATCCAGGGTACCTACGGAATGGTGGCCATGTGCATCGACGAACCCGACCGACTGGTCGTCGCGCGCAATGGCTCGCCCATCGTACTCGGGGTCGGTGACTCCGAGATGTTCGTAGCTTCCGACGCGCCCGCACTGATCGCCCATACCCGCCAGGTCGTCTACCTCGAAGACGGAGAGGTTGCGGTACTCGAGGCCGGCGGCTTCCACACCACGGACCTGGCCGATCGCGCCATCAACAAGGACGTCGACGAGCTCGACTGGGAAATCGAGCAAATCTCGCTGGGCAATTTCGATCACTTCATGCTCAAGGAGATCCACGAGCAACCGCGCACCATCCAGCGGGGGCTCAGTGGTCGTGCCCTGCCGGAGTTCGGCGATGCCAAGCTCGGCGGTCTTAACCTCGACCGGCGGGCGTTTTTCGACATCGGACGCATCTGTCTGATCGCCTGCGGCACCTCGCTACACGCAGCACTCGCCTCGTCCTACCTGATCGAGGAGTTGGCACGGGTGCCGTGCTCGGTCGAGATCGCCTCGGAGCTGCGCTATCGCAACCCGATCGTCGACGCCAACACCCTGTACTTCGCGGTCAGCCAGTCGGGCGAAACCGCAGATACCCTCGCCGCGATGCGCGAGATCCGGCGTAAGGGCGGCATCGTCCTGGGCGTCGTCAACGTAGTCGGCTCGACGATTGCCCGCGAGAGCGACGGCGGGATCTACATTCGCTCGGGACCCGAGATCGCCGTCGCTTCCACCAAGGCCTTCACCAGCCAGTTGCTGGCCCTGACCCTGTTCGCCATCAAGATCGGACGGATGCGTGACCTGTCCGCCGAGGCGGGTCGCAACCTGCTCTCAGCGCTGCTCGACCTTCCCGACCAGATCGAGGTGGTGCTCGCGCAGCAACAGGAAAAGCTCAAGGCCATCGCCGAGAGTATCGGCCACACGCCCTATGTGCTGTTCCTCGGTCGCGGCGGCAATTTTCCTGCCGCCCTGGAGGGCGCGCTGAAGCTCAAGGAAGTGTCGTACATCCAGTGCGAGGGATTCGCCGCCGCGGAGATGAAACACGGCCCCATCGCGCTGATCGGCGACGGCACCCCGGTCATCTTCATCTGCCCGCAGGACCACCTGCGCGAGAAGACCCTGTCGAACATGGAAGAGGTCAAGGCGCGCAAGGGTCGGGTAATCGCCATCTGCAATCCCGGCGATGAAGAGGTCCAGAGCCTGGCGGACGAGACCATCGAGGTGCCGGTCACCCACAACCTGCTGACCCCGTTCCTTTCGGTAATTCCGCTGCAGCTCATCGCCTACTACGCGGCAGTACACCTGGACCTCGACGTCGACAAGCCGCGCAACCTGGCCAAGTCGGTCACGGTGGAATAGCGCCAGGAGGACGACAGAACATGCTGAAAACCGTCACCGCAGTCGCACTGATCCTTGGTGTTGTCGTGGTGGCAGCAGCGTGTGCACAGAGGTCTCAGGTGCCCTCTCCTAAAGACCCTGTTTTTCACAGGCCCGCTTACCAGGACCAGGTGCGCAGCGCCCTGGTTCGGCTCCTGGAACGCCCCTCAGAAGACGGCGGATTCGTGGTCATTGCAGACCCTGATTCAGGCAGGTTCGTGCAATTCTCAGGGTCACAGGATTTCGTGGAAGTCGACCTGCCACACCAGACACTGTCTGCAGAGGACATGGTGAAAACGAAGGCCGTGTTTTCGGCGCTGGGCTATGCCGGTCCGAAGACCTACGGAGAGCAGACAACCTTCCAGGAAAACTTCGGCAAGGATGTGAACAAGGCAACCGAACTGGCTGTGGCGATCCTCCAGCAGGTCTATGCACTCGAGGACCACACCGTGTTGAAGCTCACTGAGTCGTCCTTTTGATGTTGATGTTTGCCGACAGCAACTGTGAAGAGAGCATCGAGTGAAGCAACTCGCAGCCGCCCTGCTCGCCCTGTTGATGCCGGGCTGCATCTTCACGGATGGCAGCGGCGCAGATTCGCCCACAGGTGGCTACGCGCCACGCATTGACCTCACCTTTCCCAGCAGTTCAGAAAGTCAGCTGGTAGCCACAGATGACTCTGCCAGCTTCTCTGCATCCGGCGAAGACGACGACTCGCTGTACCTGGAATGGGACTGGCAACTGGACGGTGAGCAACAGGCTCTCGGTTCGTCAGAAGACGGCTCGTTCGCCACCGAGATCGACGTGCTCTGGACGGCAGAGGCATCCGGAACCTACAGCGAGCTTCGCTTCGCCGTGAGCGACGGAAGCTACGAGACCGAAGCCCTTTGGTCGCTGTTCTTCGAGTAGTTCGCCGCGCTGCGTGCAGCGGGTCGCCAGCCTCGGCTGAGCCGGGCCAGCTGCCCTAGCTCTACCAGCAGTTCCCGGCTCGCCTCTCGACCACCGAAGCGGACCCTGTAGTACCGCTCGATAGCCTGCGGGGCCCGGGCGAAGAGGACTGGATCGCAGGCTGCTGCCCACCGAGCCCAGGCCAGAGTTGTCTGCGGCGTGGCGGGGGCCAGGCTCCCTTCGGCAGCACGCAGCCAGGAAGCCTCCAGGCGGGCGACCAAACGGCATAGGTGTCGCTCGCGCGAAGCCACCGATAAGCGAACGGACCACGCGGAAGTCCTCAGCAGCACCACCATGCTCGTGACCAGCAGCAGCAGCAGCAACAGCACCGACCAGGCAGCCGATGCCCCCGGCTGTTGTTCGCCGGGCTCAGAGGAAGAGCCGACAACCGCGAAGAGCCGGGCTGCGAGTCCGCCCCGGCCCTCTCCCGTGGTGCCCCAGCCCTTCAGCGCTGCAACCAGGGACCGGAACCCCTCCACCTGGGTGTCGAGACCGTAGTCGAGCAGCACGTCTTTCCAGCGCAACTCAGCGTAATCAGCCCAGGCGGCCAATCGCGCCAACAACTGGATGCGTGCGCGCCCCGTGAGTCCCGTTCCGGCGTCGGGGGTCGGGTCGAAGATCACCCAGCCTGTACCGGGAAAGTAGATCTCGACCCATGAGTGCGCATCGCGTTGCCGAACCAGCCAGTACTCGCCGACCGGATTCCACTCGCCGCCGTAAAAGCCGTTGACCATCCGGCTGGGGATACCCCGAGCACGAAGCAACAAGGTCATCGACGTCGCGAAGTACTCGCAGTGCCCCTCCTTCACCTCTTCGAGAAAGGCGAGCACCGGATCCGCAAACACAGAGGCTTCCTGGTCGAGGCTGTAGCCATATTCACGACGCAGGCGGTTCTGCAGGACAAGTGCAGCGTCGACTGCGGTCGCGGTGGTGGCCGTCCACTCCTCTGCCAACTCGGCGATGCGAGGAGATGTGGCGGTGGGCAGCTGCGTGTAGCGCTCGAGCAGCTCGTCTGATGCGCTGCGGGGGTCCTGGCCACGCAGCGCTTCGGCATTGGGCAGACGTGGGCGACTGTAGACGGTGTAGCTGACCCTTCCACCGCTGCCTTCTCTCGCACCGGGTAAGAAATAACCTTCGGTGCTCACTGCCTCGAGGCGGCGAAACTCACCGTAGATCCCGACCGTCTCGGCGACCCCAAACAGCACATCGCTGTCGAGCGGTTCGAGGGTGACCTGTTGGCGGAGCGTCCAGTCCCGGTTCCGAGGTGGGCCATGCTCGCCACGCGCCGCAAGCGAACTGAGCTCGATGCGTTGCTGCTCTGACAGCTCCCAGTTACGGCCGTCGAAGTGGTCCAGGGCGAGTCCATGCCAGTACAGGCCCCCCAAGAGCACCGGCTCGCCGCGACGATCGTGCACCTTCACCCTCATCACGGGCTTCGAGCTCAGCTTGAGGCTGCCGACATCGCCCAGGTGCACCCTCTCGGCAAAGCCCGAGACGTGCAACGGTGTTACGAAGCCGGCTTGTAGGAAGCTGGCCTGCATGCGCGGCAGCACGAAGAACAGCGCGGTCGTCGAGCCCAGCAACAGCAGGCCCATGGCGAGGGCCACCAGCAGTGGGCGCACTGCGACCATTCGATCCAGCGGTGCATAAGCCGAAGTCGGAATGGAGAGGCCGAGTGCGCGGCGTGGCTGGCGCTGTTCGACAGTCACCGCCAATCGCGCCAGGACGAGCGCCCAGGCCACCGCAACGGTAAATCCGCCAAACAGAACGAGGTACAAAAGATCGATGGTCAGTACAGAAGAAATCAGCACCTGGCCGAAGGCGATGAAGCACAGGTAGAAGTCGTCGCGAGCCCGACGACAGGTCAGCAGCCTGTGCACCTGCACGAACACCAATAGCTCTGCGAACAGGGTGATGAGATGCCGATTAAAAAGGGCGGCACCGCCAAGCAGCCAGAGCAGGAAGGCAACCTGCACAATCAGCCAATTTCGAAGCGCGAGACGTGGGCGACCCGGCCAGCAGGAAGCAACGACAGCCAGCAACGCGGCCAGGGCCCGTACTCCGCCGAGTTCACCACCCATCTGCAGGGCCGTGAAGCCCAGCACCACCACCACCAGTCGCACCAGGTGCTGCAGCAGCCGGAAGCGGGCGCCCGGGGCCAGGAACTGCTCGTTCATGTTCGCTGCTCCGGAAGCTCCAGCAGGGCCAGAGCACGCAGCAGCCGGTTCCGTCCGGGCTCATCGTTGGCACTCGGCAGCGCTGTCCCGAGCAGGTGAAGGCGTACCTCTCTACGCTCATCAATTGACCGACACAATTCCCCCGTCACGGCGGAAACCTGCGCTTCGAACTGCAGCGAGCGCTGCCTCGGGTGCCCCGGCGGCGGACTCTCCACCACCAGGTCCACGCAGCCCTGGTCCTGGCTCTTGCCCCGTTCCGCGGCAACCAGGCGGCCCATACGCGCCGAGCTGCGCCAATGAATACGACGCGGATCCTCACCCTCGTGGTAGTCCGCGAGGCCGAGGAACTCACCCGCTGCGTCCCGTCTGCCATCCACGTCGGCAGCTTTGTCGCTGGCCGCCACGCTGTTGCCCGGCGAGCGCCCTGCTCGTAGTTGAGTGCTGCTACGACTCGGGAACACCAGCACATCGAGCGGCGCTTCCAACTCGTACCACTTGCGGAAGATCCCGAAGGGCCACGCCGTTGAGATCCGCACCCCTCTCATTCGGTGGATACCCCGCTGCGCAAAACACCAACGCGCCCCGGCAACCTCCGCTCCCCCCGGGGCCACTTCGACAAAGGAGGCTGGGGCCCGGTCTGCCAGGTCGGCGAGGGGTGCGGCGCGCTCCTCCACCCGAATGTCGATGGCGGGCCAGCGCAGACGGGGATTCTCGACTCGCCAACGGCCGCCTAGCGGCTGCCCCGCAAAGGCCTGTCCCTCAAGGCAACGGCTGACACGAAGGCCACGTATCGACCACTCCGACAGCAGCGAGGACACTGTCACCAGTGACAGCATTGCCGCCATCACCAGGTAGAGCAGGTTGTTTGCCGTATTCAGGGCAGCCAGGGTGACGGCCAGCGTAGTGCTGAGGAAGACCCAGCCCTCACGGGTCGGCCGTACGCGACGCATCGAGCTACGCAGCTTCCGGCTTCTACGCAACAGCCGCGCCCAGTACGAAGTCTGTTGCGACTCGGATTCAGGTGGCGGTCGCAGCGGCGGCGGCTGCCAGGGACCGCCGCGCAACTCCTGTAGCCAGCGCGGGCCAATCAACGGGGCACGGCCACGCTGGCCAGAATTTCCTGCAACAACTGCGAGGGGCTGCGTCGTCCCTCGACACCGAGCTCAGGGGACAACGATGGCAGCAGGCGGTGCACCAGGACCGGCTCGACCACGGCGAGCACATCGTCCGGCGTGACGAAGTCCCGCCCAGCAAGGAACGCGCGAGCGCGAGACGCTGCGACCAGCCCCTGCCCCGCCCGGGGCGAGGCACCGAGCCGCAAACCGGGCGTGTTGCGCGTCGCAGCGAGGATGGCCAGCACGAAGTCTTCGATCGAGGCGTGCAGCGACACCGCCATTGCCCGATCCTGCATTCTGAGCACCTGCTCGGGGTCCAGCACCTTCTCGACCCGCCCAGGCCGGTCGCCTGCTGCACGCAACAGCCGTCTCTCGCTCTCGGTGTCGGGATAGCCCACTTCAAGTCGCATCAGGAAGCGATCCACCTGGCTCTCGGGCAACGGAAAGGTGCCATGGTGCTCCACTGGATTCTGAGTGGCGAGCACCAGGAAGGGCTCGGGCAGGGGGTGCAAAGTGCCGTCAATGCTCACCTGTCGCTCATTCATCGCCTCGAGCAGGCTGCTTTGAGTCTTCGGTGGCGTACGGTTGATTTCGTCGGCCAATACGATGTTCGAGAAAATGGGGCCCGGATGGAAGCGAAACTCGGTGGCCTCGGCGTCATAGATATTGACCCCAAGGATGTCCGAGGGCAGCAGATCGGCGGTGAACTGCAGGCGCGAAAAGTCACAGCCCAGTGCACCGGCGAGCGCTTCTGCGAGGGTCGTCTTACCAACTCCCGGGACGTCCTCGATCAATACGTGGCCACGGGCCAGAACCGCAGTAAGCAGGTGTTCGACCAGCGGCGGGTTGCCGAAAAACACGGCGGCGATGGACGAGCGTAGACGCGAGACGAGATCACTCTCGGCTCCGGTAGCATCGGTCACTGCGGACAGGCGTGCAGACATCGTGTGAGATGCAGGCTAGCAGGCCGGTGGAGCGGTCGCCCGCGCCGGGTCACTGCTGCCGGCGGCGGCGTAGCCCGGCCAACAGCAGCAGCAGCGCAAGCCCGGGGATGGCCTCGCCGTCACCGCCCACCACCGAGCAGCCCACGTCCGGGTAGGCTGCCGGACGGTAGATGTGCGCCCTGGCGGTGGCGCCCTCGTCAGTCGGATCCGAGGTATGGACACCGTCGCTGACGACCAACGTCGCGGTAAAGTCCCAGCTGGTGGCGGCGCTCCCTGGCGCGGCGTGGAAGCGAAGGAAAGCATAGGGCGAGACGGGGTCGGTAATGAACGTGAACGTGACGTCGTCATCGACCGTGAAGTCCGGCGCGAGGGTCCAGGCATACGAAAGCACGTCCGCCTCGTTGCCGTCGGTCGTACCGCTGCCGTCAAAGGCAATGACGATGTTGCCGCCGAGGTAACGACCCTGTTGGTCGAAACCTGCATCGACCTCGGGCTCCTCGAAGCAGTCGCCGTCGAACTCGTCGACAAACGTGTCGCAGTCGTTGTCGACGCCGTCACCACAGGTCGCCTCGGACTCTCCAGCTTCTGGGTTGGTGGTGGCATTCAGATCGTCGCAGTCGTCGCCGCCACAAGGGATGCTCAAAGAGCCGTCACTGTCGAGGTCCTCGTCATCCGCCGCACCGCTGCAGTCGTTGTCGATGGCGTCACCACAGATCTCCTCGAGGCCCGGGCCGGCAGCGGCGCCTGTCTCGATGCTGTCGTCGCAATCGCCATTGCAGGTCGTGACCAGGTCACCGTCCAGGTCGTCGCTGTTCAGGCTGGCGTCTTCGTCATCGCAATCGCTGCCATCACAACCCGAAGCATCGGGGCTCTCACCGTCGCCATCGAGATCCTGGCCAGCAACCCACTCCACCCCATCGCAGTCGTTGTCGACGCCATCGTCACAGACCTCAGCTGCATCGGGATTGACGTCTTCATCCTCGTCATCACAATCCTCGGTGGCATCAAAGCCATCGCCGTCTGCGTCGACCGGATCGTCATCGCCAGGTTCATCCCCACCCGCGCTGGCAGTGGCTGGAAGGCCCACAGCAAGGAACAGCAGGCAAGTAAAGAGTGCAGGGAAGAACGATGAGCGCAGATCAGACATGGAAGGGACCCTCTCCTAGCCGGGAGCACGCGACCCGGGACGACGATCTTGTAAGCCAGCCCCAATGAGGTGTCAAGAGGCCTCCAGTCTCTCCGAAATGCCGACAGCCCGGTCCCTTTTCCTGCCGTCAGACCCGGATTGACCTTCGCTCGTGGTTCGACCCTGGCCGCATACTCTGCTACAAGCGTTTGTCAGATCGCGCCTGCGATTTGCCACCGAGTCAACCGTTGGAGAGTATCGCCATGTTCGGAAGGAAGAAGGGCCCCGACTTCCCCCCCATTGAAGTTGAAGGTGAGGGAGAACTTCGTGCCTGCCTGCGGACCAGCGAAGGGGACGTACACATTCACCTGTTCGAAGCCAAGGCGCCCCGCACGGTGGCCAACTTCGTAGCCCTCGCCAACGGCAACATGGAATGGGAAGACCCCAACGACGGTACGACTACCAGCCGGCCGCTGTACAGTCAGACCGTCTTCCATCGCGTGATCCCCAGCTTCATGATTCAAGGCGGCGACCCCCTGGGCCAGGGAACTGGCGGACCAGGCTATCGCTTCTCCGATGAGTTCCACGCAACCCTCAGGCACCACAAGCCGGGTGTGCTGTCGATGGCCAACAGTGGTCCCAACAGCAATGGCTCGCAGTTCTTCATCACCGAGGTCGCGACTCCCTGGCTGGACAACAAGCACTCAGTTTTCGGCGAAGTAGTCGAAGGCATGGATGTGGTCAAGGCCATCGCGCGCGTGCCGACCAATCCGGTAAACAACCGGCCCCAGCAAGACGTGATCCTCGAGAACGTTCTCGTCTATCGCGGCGACACGCTGCCCGAGTAGCCGGCGCGAGCTGGCTTCGCTGCAGGGCTACTGGTGCGCTGCATCGCTGCATTGGCACTGATCGCCTGGTTACCCCTGGTCACCGGCTGCGACAGCAAACCGTCAGTCGCAGCCCCTGCTGACGGCAATTCCCTGGTCCACCCGGAAGCACGCTTCAGCCTGATCGTCCCCGAGGGTTGGCAGACCAACGTATCGAACATGGGAGTGTCCCTGGTCCGAACCCAACCATACGGTGGTGGGTACCCGACTCTCAATATTCGCCGCGTGACCGACCAGGAGGCTGGTGTGCTGCGATTCAAGGGCAGCAGCTTCGACAACGGCTCGGGCCGAACCGAGTACCGCTACCAGCGCTGGCATAACCCGCGTGGCTCCGGCTATCGACTGGAAGCACTCCTCGACGGCGACGGCGGTGTCCTGTTTGCGGATGCATCCGTATGGGACCCCGCCACAAACCTCAATCACGACTTCTTCGAACAGGCCTTCTGGCCCATCATCAACTCCGTAGACGCCCAATAACCGACGGAACGGACGGAACGGACTGCTCAGCCGCCTCCAGGCGCCGGTGCGGAGCTGTCGTCGTCATCGCCGGCACTGTCGTCGTCATCGCCAGAGGCCGTCCAGGAGATGGGATGCAGCGGCTTGGGCGGGGTGCGTGTCGGAGCGGCTTCCCAGTTCGAGGAGCGGCGGTCGAACTGCTGCTCCCATACAAAGCCGTTGCCCAGTTGCACGCCAATAAACTCGGCGCCGCGGCCGGTGCCGTCCGCATCCTTCCACTCGAAGTAGAGGTCGTAGGTGCCTGCCGGTAGGAAGTGCTCAGAGACGCCGGACGCCTCGAGTGCGGGCGTCGCGGCATCCTTGAAGGCCCCTGCACGCATAACCCGCATATCAACTCGATCGGAGACATCCTCCTTGCCGTCGTTGACCTTCACACGAATCGTGCCGAGCGGCGTCTCCAGGTCGATGGGCACGCGCTGAGCCTGCAGTTCCTTGGGGATTTCAAAGCCCGCGATGAGCTTTCTGATTTGCAGATCAGGATTGGTCATGGGCGAGGGTTGGTACAGCAGAAGTATGTCGTACTTACCAGGGCGGATCTGGCCCGGGACTTCCACCACATGGCCACCAATGCCCTCCGCGCGGGCGATGGCACGGGACATGTCGGCCCCCTCGGTAAAGAAGAACACCTTGGTTCCGGCGTTGATGTCACGGCTGTAGTTGTAGACATCGATGCGGACGCCCAGAGGTTCGGGCGCGAGAACAATTTTCTTTTCGGTACGAGTGAGCGTCGCGCCCACCTCTATGTCTTTGTGCCACTCGCTCACCTCCGCGCGGCCCTTGGCCGGAGCGTAGCTCGCCTTCAACTGGTACTTGCCCTTGGGAAGCAGAGCTTCCTCGCCGGCTCGCCCCTGCCAGGTGGGCTCGACCAGGTCGGTGTCGTCCGTCGCCTTGTACAAGGCGAGCTTGACGTCAGCACTGATGTCGACCGCCTGCTTCGCTCTGTCCTGGAGCACGAAGCGCACCACGAGGATACCGAGGGGCACCGTCAATTGAGCGTGGTAGCGACTCGCCTGCCCGGCTCGCACCTCCAGGCCGCCCAAGGTCCCCTCGAAACTGCCATGTGCCTCGTCATGGGTGTAGACCAATGACGCCTCGTATTCGCCGGGTGCCAGGGTGTACTCCTGGCCTCCAGGGCCAGAACCGCTGTCCGTATCGGGCGCACCGAGGGGATGGAGCTTGATTACAAGCTTGTTGGTAACCGGCTCTCCCGCCAGCTTGCCCTCGACGATGAGCTTGCCCTGTCCCTCGACAAGGCCCTCCACGGCTTCGAGCGCGCCTGTACTGTCCACTACGATGCCGCCACCACTCCCCTGTTGGAGAGGGGATTCAGCATCTGATTCGTCCTCACCACAACTGGCGAGAAAAAGCAGCGCGAGCAACACAAGCAGCCGACGGCAATCGAGCATCACAACCTCCCAGAGCATCCCTGAAAACTCGCTGGTTCGCGGTCTTCCGGGCCACTGCATCTGTCACCACCACACCGGCCCGCCGACTGAATCTCCGGGCACCTGCATCGAATGATACCGAGGCCCGATCCGGCGCGCAAAGCTGGACACACCCTGGTGCCGTCTCCAGGGTCAAGGATCTGCGCCATCATCCCCTCCGAAGGGACCCATATCCTGATCGGCTCCGAGCCAGTCCTCATCTTCCCCGCTAGCGGCGAGCTGCGGCAGGGAGTCCTCTGTTTCCATCGCGTCGACACGTACCCCAGGACCGCCAAGATCACGCTTGAGTCGGGCCAGGGCAATCAGGTCCGTCGCGCTTGCATCGCGAACATCAGAGCCGCGAGACGAGCCTGACCCTACCGGCTCGGCTGGCGGCACGGCGACACCCTTCCGGGCCTTGTCTCGACCCGCCGGAGCTTCGGTTCCCAGTGACAGCGCCACACGGATCGCACCCCCTTCGGCCACCACGTCGGCACCTGGCTGCTGGGACTCGGCCAGGTCCACCGTCGTCGCTGCCGGACTATCCTCGTCAACAACCAGTAGCCTCTCGACGCTAATGTCGCCGGCCACGGTGTCCTCGGGACTTCTCTCCAATTCAAAGGGACCCAGGTGTGATTCCTCGGCATCCTCGGGTGCGCCGGCTGTCTCCTGCAACCTTCCCGCCTCCAGATCGTCCTCCAGCCCATCCCGAGCCACCCCTCGACGAACCGAAGTCCCAACTGCAGAGATCCCAGCCAATTGCAGGAACACCGGCGTGGAGCCCTTCCGGCGGGGTGGGGCGGGGCCCACGATCTCAATGCAAAACGGTCCTGCACCCAGGGGCACAAAGGCCGCCAGGCTCGGCAAAGGGGCTGCTGCGACCTTGTCGTGCAGCAACTCCTCGGCGATGGGCTGCTCCGCGGTGGGCTCCTCCGCGGTGGGCTCCTCGGCGATGGGCTCCTCGACAAGCGGCTCCTCCGCGGTGGGCTCCTCGACAAGCGGCTCCTCCGCGGTGGGCTCCTCGACAAGCGGCTCCTCCGCGGTGGGCTCCTCGACAAGCGGCTCCTCCGCGGTGGGCTCCTCGACAAGCGGCTCCTC